>JAJZVF010000213.1 GCA_021845825.1 Pseudomonadota bacterium
TGCAGCGCGACAGCGCCTCTTCATACGCGCCCATGTACTGCGGCCAGAACTTGCGCTCGGCGTAGTCCGCCTCGCTGATCTTCCATTGCTTGGTCGGATCGTCGAGCCGGGCCTTGAAGCGAGCGAGCTGCTCCTCGCTCGAGATGTGCAGGTAGAACTTCAGGATCTGCGTGCCGTTGTCGGCGAGCGTGCGCTCGAACTCGTTGATCTGCTCATAGCGGGCCGACCAGATCTCCTTCGCTACCAGCTCGTGCACGCGCACGACGAGCACGTCCTCGTAATGGGAGCGATTGAAGATGACCACCTCGCCGTGCGCCGGCGCCGCCCGGTGCGCCCGCCAGAGGAAATCATGCGCGGCCTCCTCCGCCGAGGGCCGGCGGAAATGCGCGACCCGGCAGCCCTGCGGATTCATGGCCCCGAGCACGTGATTGATCACGCCGTCCTTGCCGCCGGTGTCCATCGCCTGCAGGCAGACGAGCAGCGAGCGCCGGTGCTCGACGTAGAGCAGCTCTTGCAGCTCCCAGAGCCGCTTGCGGTAGCGCTCGATCTCCACGGCCGCATCCTCGTGGCTCTCGTGGCGCCCCTTGAACGCCGGGTCGACCTGCGCGAGCTTCACGCGCGCTCCCGGCTCGATCTTGAATTGCCCGAGGTAGCTCACGACCTAGCTCCTACGCCTGCGCTCGCGCACCGTCGATACGCATGAGCCGCAACCGAGGTCAGCCGCGCCGAGCGGCGCCGGCGATAAAGGCATCGATGTTGTGCGCGAGCTGCGCCAGCGCGGCGGGGTTGAGGTAGAGCATGTGCCCGACGGGATAGTAGTACTCATGGATGTTGTGCTCGAGAGTTGCCGGCAGGCCCAGGTGCGCGATCGTATAGTCGGTTGCGAAGAAGGGGGTCGCCAGGTCGAACCAGCCGTTGTTGAGCATCAGCTGCATGCCCGGATCGTCGCTCATCGCCCGGGCGAGCGCCGGTGCCACGTTCTTCACGCGCATCACGCTGTCGCTCGTTCCCACACCCTGGTCAAGCCCGCTGAGCGGCGGCTCGTAGCGCTGCCAGTGCCAGGCTTTGAACGCGGCCGGGTTGAGTTGCACGTACAGGCGGTCGCTGCGGTAATCGAGGCCGTGCTGAAGGTATTCGTCGAAGCCTGCGCTCAAGGCACCCCAGACCGCCGTGGTGGCCGCCCCGGCGGCCGAGTCGCCCTGCTGCGGCAACAGCGGTTGCAGCTCCGGGGTGCTGAAGCGCGCATCGAAACGACCGGTACTGCGGCCGGCGCCGAGCAGCCGCCGCTGAAAAACAGACAGCGGAATACGCAGGTCCGCCCGCTCCCACAGCTCGGCCGGCAAGCCGGTATAGCGGGCGAGCCGCGCGGCGAGGCGCGTCTTCTGCCGTGCGGACAGCGCCGAGCCCTCGAACAGGGCATGCGCATACGAGCCGCCGGCGAAGCGCTCGACCCTGCGCACGAAGGCCGCCAGATCCGGCGGCTGCGGCTCGAGCCGATGGTGGTACCAGGCCACCGCCGCATACGAGGGCAGGTACAGCTCATAGGGCAGGTCGTTGCCCGGCGTGAAATTCAGCGTCGCAAGATCCAGTGCCGAAGAGCACAGAATCACCCCATCGAGATAGACGCCCTTGCCCACTAGGTCCTGCGCCAATACCGCCGAGCGCGTGGTGCCGTAGCTCTCGCCCAACAGGAACTTGGGGGACTGGAAGCGCCCGTATTGTTGGATGTAGCGCTCGATGAATTGCGTGAACGCGCGGGCGTCGGCGTCGATGCCGTAGAACATCGCCGGCTTGCCGGCGCCGACGATGCGGCTATAGCCCGTGCCCACCGCGTCGATGAACACCAGATCGGTCGATTTGAGGATGCTGTAGCCGTTCGGCACCAGGCGATACGGCGGCTGCTCGGCACCGACCTGCCCCGGCGCCGGCCACTCGATGCGGCGCGGCCCGAAACCGCCGACGTCGACCAATGCCGAGGCGAAGCCCGGACCGCCGTTGTACGCGAAGGTGACGGGGCGCCTGGCCGGATCGTGCACCCCGTCCTTCACATAGGCGACGTAGAACATGCTGGCCGTCGGCTTGCCGGCTTTGTTGCGCAGGATGATCGTACCGGCGGTCGCGGTATAGGGGATCCGCCGCCCATCGATCACGACGCTGCCGTGGGTGATGACGGTTCTCGGCTTCGGTGGCGCGGGCACGGGGCCATGCTTGGCTGCGGCGCGCGCCGCGAGGCATACCGGCGCCACGGCGAGCGCGGCCGTCGTCAGCAACACCGTGAGAGTTCGTCGCATGCAGGATCTCCTTTGCGATCGGCGGTCACCCGAGACAATTGTGTCATATCATGGCGACGATCGAAAAAAGGCGCGAGACAACGGCGCCATCGGTCAGGCGGCCCCTGTCACACCCGGACCTGGCTCACAGTTTCTATTGCCGCGCGCCCGGAGGGCACCGGCCACTGCCAGACTGTACGCCGACCGACACACTCGATCCCGTGACGATCCGCCGTCGCCTGACGGCGACGGCGTGCCTCGAGGCAGGCGGGGCTCGGCGGGGAAAGCCCGGTGTTCCGTGGGCCGCGACACCGGGGCGGCGGCGCTGCTGTAGAGACTTGCAGCGCAAAAGAACAGATTACGTCAACTTTGCTTACCGTTTGTCGTCCGCGAGTCGCCGTCGGTCGGATCGGGTTACCGCCGGCACGAGTTTGCTGAAGAATTGAAAAGTACTGTCATCCAATGTTACCGGGCTGACGTTTCATGTCTTACATGAAGACCGGGTTAAACGGGCAAGAGGCTCTCGATCGTCGGAGACTTAATACCATGAGACACTTGATGCGCACCATTTTCCATTGGCGCCACCTGCGATTGGCCGCCCTCGCCTGCCTCGCCCTGCCGCTGGCCGGCTGCGGCGGAGGTGGCTCATCTTCCTCCGCCACCATGAATCTCGGCGTCACCGACGGTCCGGTCGACTCGGCGAGCGCGGTGGTGATTTCCTTCACCGGCGTCGAGTTGCAGCCGAGCGGCGGCGGCAAAGCCATCACCTTCAATTTCAATTCACCCCAGACGATCGACCTGCTCAACGAGGAAAACGGCAACGAGGCCTCGCTCCTGAGCGGCGCTACCGTGCCGGCCGGCAATTACGCCTGGATTCGGCTGATGCTGAATGTCGCCTCGGACGGCACGGTGGCCAATTCCTACATTGAGATCAACGGCGCCCAGTACCCGCTCATGATCCCGAGCGGCGCCGAGACGGGTCTGAAGCTCGTTCAAGGCTTCACCATGACGGCCAACCAGGTGGCCAACTTCACCGTTGACTTCATGCTGCAGCAGTCGATCACCGCTCCGCCGGGGCAGACCAGCGGCGGCACCCAGGATTACATCCTGCGGCCGGCGCTGCGTCTGATCAACAATGTTCAGGCCGGCACGATCAGCGGCACCGTGGCGCTGTCCACCCTGCAGAGCAACTCCGCCTGCCTGAACGGCTACTCCGGCAGCGGACCCCTGCCCAATGCGCATGTGTACATCTTCTCCGGGACCACCACGCCCTCGAGCACTCTCACACCGGTGGTGGAGCCGCAGATCACCCTGGCGGCCTCGGGCAGCTATTCCTATGACCAGGCGTTCATGCTCGCCGGAAGCTACACGCTCGCGTTGGCCTGTACGAGCACGACAACGACGGGCTCTACTTCGATAGCGTTCCTGCCGTCCGCGGGCCTCTCCGCCACCGTAACCGCCAATCAGACCACTACGGTGAACTTCTGAGCAGTCGGCCGGCTGGGCCCGAGCCCAGCCGGCCGGGATTTCTCTCCGTCAGGGGCGGCTCAGGGATCCCGAATGGGTGAGCGGCTCACGAAGACGCGCCGCCCGCCGGGCACTTGGTATCTTCCGCGCGCAGCACACGCGCAGGAAACTATCATGCTGGTGGGTGCTGAGGGACTCGAACCCCCGACATTCGCCGTGTAAAGGCGACGCTCTACCAGCTGAGCTAAGCACCCTTTGTTCATGGGCGGAAATCGCCGAGGCGATTTCCGCGAGACCCTACACCTCTACCGCGGGCGCGGGAGCGGCCCTTCGCCCGCTTACGCCCCTCGCGCAATCGCCGAGGCGATTTCCCCGGCGGATCTCAGTTCGGCGCGATGCGCTCTTGCCGCGCTACGCGCAAGCGTTAGGGGGTCCGTGCCGATAGGGCCGACTCCCCTCGATACGCGGGTCAATGCGCGGGGACGGTCTGCTTGCGCCCATTGCGCCGGCCGCGCCGCGCAGTCTCCGCGGCCGCCTTGGCCCCCGGAGTCGGCTCCGGCTGCGCGAGCGGCACGGGCTGTTGGGTCAGCGACAGCGCGAGCACCTCATCGATCCACTTGACGGGCTTGATCTCGAGGTTGCCCTTGATATTGTCCGGGATCTCGACCAGATCCTTCTGATTCTCATCCGGAATCAGCACCGTCTTGATGCCCCCGCGAT
>JAJZVF010000029.1 GCA_021845825.1 Pseudomonadota bacterium
ACCCGGGTGCCGAGCGCGGCATACACGCAGGCCATCTCGAGGCCGATGATGCCGCCGCCGATCACCAGCATCCGCCCGGAAAACTCCGGCAGCTCGAGCGCTGCGCTCGAGTCGATGACCCGCGGATCCTCGGGCAGGGCCGGCAGGCGGATCGCCTCGGAGCCGGCGGCGATGACGCACTGCTCGAACCGGATGCGCTCGGCACCCTGCTCACCTGCGACTTCGATCTCGTTAGGTCCGACGAACCGGCCGGTACCCCGCACCACCTCCACCTTGCGCTGCCTGGCGAGCACGCCGAGGCCTGCGGTGAGCTTGCCGACCACCGAGCCCTTCCATTCGCGCAGCTTCGCCCGATCGACCCGCGGCGCCCCGAAGGCGATGCCGTGCGCGGCCATCTCCTCGGCGTCCTCGATCACCTTGGCGGCGTGCAGCAGCGCCTTGGAGGGAATGCAGCCGACATTGAGACAAACGCCGCCCAGGGTGGGCCAGCGCTCGACCAGCGTCACTTTCAGGCCGAGATCGGCCGCACGGAACGCCGCCGTGTAGCCGCCGGGCCCGGCGCCGAGCACCAGCATCTGCACCGAGCGCGCGGCGCTCGCACCGGCGCGGGCGGGAGCCGCCTTCGGCGCATCGGTTGCACCGGGCGGCTGCACCGGTTCGGCCGGCGGCCTCTCGGCAGCGCCCGGCACCGATCGAGCGACGCCCGTCTCGGCCTCGAGCCGTGCGAGCAGCGAGCCCTTGGACACCTTGTCTCCCGGCTTCACCAACACCTCGAGGATCGTGCCGGCGGCGGTCGCCGGCACATCCATCGAGGCCTTGTCGGTTTCCAGGGTCACCAGGGGTGCATCGACTTCGATCCGTTCGCCGGGCCGCACCAGCACTTCGACCACGGCCACGTCGCTGAAATTGCCGAGGTCCGGCACCGTCAGATCGAGACGGCTCACGGCACGGCCTCGACGAGCGAGTGCGGATCGGCGAGCGTCTCGGCGAGAAAGGTGGTGAAGCGGGCCGCCGCAGCGCCGTCGATGACCCGGTGGTCATACGAGAGCGACAGCGGCAGCATCAGGCGCGGCACGAACGCGCCCTGTCGATACAGCGGCTTGTACGCCGAGCGCGATACACCGAGGATCGCCACCTCGGGGGCGTTGATGATGGGCGTGAAGGCGGTACCGCCGATGCCCCCGAGGCTGGAGATGGTAAAGCTCCCTCCCTGCATCTGCGCCCCCGGGAGCTTGCCGTTGCGGGCCGCCGCGGAGAGCTCACCGAGCTGGCGGGCGATCTCGTAGATGTCCTTGCGGTCGGCCTCGCGCAGCACCGGCACCATCAGGCCGTTGGGTGTATCGGCGGCGAAACCGATGTGGATGTACTTCTTCAGGACGAGGTTGGCACCGGCCGCATCGAGCGAGGCGTTGAACGTCGGGAACGCCCGCAGCGCCTTGACACAGGCGCGCACGATGAAGGCGAGCGGCGTGAGCTTGATGCCCTGCGCGGCGGCGGCATCCTTCAACTTGACGCGCAGGGCCTCGAGATCGGTGATGTCCGCGTCGTCGAATTGCGTGACGTGCGGGATATTGACCCAGCTCGCATGCAGCCTGGGGCCGGCGATGCGCTGGATCCTCGAGAGCGGCCGGATCTCGATGGGACCGAAGGCGGCGAAGTCGACCGCCGGCACGGCCGGCAGCGCGCCTCCTCCCGCGGGCTCGCCCGGCAAGACGGTGAGCACACCCTTGACGAACGCCTTGACGTCCTCATGGGTGATGCGTCCCTTGAGGCCGCTACCCTTGACACGAGTGAGATCGACGCCGAGCTCGCGCGCGAACTTGCGCACGCTGGGTCCGGCATGAGCCCGGGAGAAGCCCGGCTCATCGATCGGGGGCAGTCCCGCAGGTGGTCCGAGGAGCGGCGGCGGCGCGGCAGTCATCGCCGGCGCGGGCGCTGCCGCAGCCCCAACCGCGGGTGCCGCAGTGACGGCAGGCGCGGGCGCTGCCGCGGTCCCAACCGCGGGCGCCGCAATGACGGCAGGCGCCGGCGGTGCAGGGGCCGGGACTTCGGCCCGCTCAGCCGGCGTGCCGCGCTGCGAGAGCGCGGACACCGCCCCGGAGCCGGACACGGCGCGCACGGTGGCCACCAGATCGCCGGAGGAGACCGTGCTGCCCTTGGCCACATGCAGCTTCTCGATCACCCCGCCGGCACTCGAGGGGACATCCATGGTGGCCTTTTCCGTCTCGAGCGTAATCAGCGGAGTCTCCGGCTCGATGCTCTCGCCGACCTTGACGAGCACGTCGATCACCGCAACATCTTTGAAATTGCCCAGATCGGGCACGCGCACTTCCACGAGGCTCTCTGCCGCGCTCATTGGCATCGCCTTCCGCTGTCAGATTTTCCAGGGCACGGGCTTCTCGGGGTCGACCGCGAGCGCCTGCACGGCGGCGCCGACCGCTGCCGGCTCGATCTTGCCGTCATCCGCGAGCGCCTTGAGCGTCGCGACCACCAGATGATGGCAGTCCACCTCGAAATGCCGCCGCAGCGCCGCGCGCGAATCCGACCGCCCATAGCCGTCGGTGCCGAGGGTGACATACGTGCCGGGGACCCACTGGCGAATCTGGTCGGACACGGTCCGCATGTAATCGGTCGCGGCGATGAACGGGCCGTGCGCGTCCGCGAAGCACCGGCGCACATACGGAGTGCGGGCCGGCTGCGTGGGGTGCAGCCGGCTCCAGCGCTCGCACTCGAGGGCCTCGCGCCGCAGCTCGCTGAAACTCGTGACCGAGAACACCTCCGTACGCACGCCGTACTCGCTCTCCAGGAGCTGCGCAGCCGAGAGACACTCGCGCAGGATCGTGCCGGAGCCGAGCAGCGTCGCGCGCAGCTTGCCCTTCGCGCCCGCGGCACGCACCCGATAGGCGCCCTGGAGAATTCCCGCCTCCGCGCCCGGCGGCAGGGCCGGCTGCGGGTAGTTCTCGTTCATGATCGTGATGTAGTAGAAGATGTTTTCCTGCTCGACGTACATGCGCCGCATGCCGTCCTGGACGATCACGGCGAGCTCGTAGCCGAAGGTCGGATCGTAGGCGACGCAATTCGGTACGGTGGTGGCGAGCAGCTGGCTGTGGCCGTCCTGGTGCTGCAGTCCCTCGCCGGCGAGCGTGGTGCGCCCGGCGGTCGCCCCGAGCAGGAATCCGCGCACCTGCTGATCGCCCGCGGCCCAGATGAAATCCCCGACCCGTTGGAAACCGAACATCGAGTAAAAGACGTAGAACGGCACCATGTTGATGCCGTGATTGCTGTAGGCCGTGCCGGCTGCGATCCACGAGCACAGCGCGCCGGCCTCGTTGATGCCCTCCTCGATGATCTGGCCCTTCTTGTCCTCGCGGTAGGACATGAGGGTGTCGGCGTCCTGGGGCGTGTACAGCTGCCCGACCGAGGAGTAAATGCCGATCTGACGAAACAGGCCCTCCATGCCGAAGGTGCGCGCCTCATCCGGCACGATCGGCACGATGTTCCTGCCGACACCCTTGTCCTTGAGGAGCGCAGTCAGGATGCGCACGAACGCCATGGTCGTGGAGATCTCGCGCTCGCCGGTTCCCTCGAGCATCGCGGCGAACGCCGCGAGCGGCGGCACGGGCAGGGGCGGCGCCTGCCGGCGACGCGCCGGCAGGTACCCGCCCAGACTCCGGCGGCGCTCCGCGAGATAGCGGGCCTCCTCCGAGTCCTCGGGGGGCTTGCGAAACGGCAGCCGCGCGATCTCCTCGTCCGAGATCGGGATGTGGAAGCGGTCGCGGAAGGCGCGCAGGTCCTCCTCGGAGAGCTTCTTCTGCTGGTGGGCCACCATCTGGCCCTCGCCGCCCTTGCCGAGCCCGAAGCCTTTGACCGTCTTGGCGAGGATCACCGTCGGCTGGCCCTTGTGGCTCATGGCGGCGGCGTAGGCGGCATAGACCTTGCGGTGATCGTGGCCGCCGCGATTGAGCCGCCAGATCTCCTCATCTGACATGTTGGCCACCATCGCCTTGAGCTCGGGATACTTGCCGAAGAAGTGCTCGCGGGTGTAGGCGCCGCCCTTGGCCTTGAAGTTCTGGTACTCGCCGTCGACACACTCTTCCATCAGCCGCCGCAGCAGGCCGCGGGTGTCGCGGGCGAGCAGCGGATCCCAGCGCGAGCCCCACAGCACCTTGATGACGTTCCAACCCGCGCCGAGAAAGGCGGCCTCCAGCTCCTGGATGATCTTGCCGTTGCCCCGCACCGGTCCGTCGAGCCGCTGCAGGTTGCAGTTGATGACGAACACCAGGTTGTCGAGCCCCTCGCGCACCGGCATGGTGAGCGCGCCCATCGATTCCGGCTCGTCCATCTCCCCGTCGCCGAGGAACGCCCAGACCTTGCGGTCGGAGGGACCGAGCAGGCCGCGGTGCTCCAGATAGCGGATGAAGCGGGCCTGGAAGATCGCCTGCATGGGCCCCAAGCCCATCGAGACCGTCGGGAACTGCCAGAAATCCGGCATCAGCCAGGGATGCGGGTAGGAGGAAAGCCCCTGCCCCGGGCCGCCGGCTTCCTGGCGAAAGTGCTGCAGCTGGCCCTCGCTCAAGCGCCCCTCGAGATAGGCGCGTGCATAGATGCCCGGGGAGGAGTGCCCCTGGAAGAAAACGAGATCGCCGGGGTGCTCGGCCGATGAGGCGCGCCAGAAGTGGTTGAAGCCGACTTCGTAGAGCGTCGCAGAGGAGGCGTAGCTCGCCAGGTGCCCGCCGTACTCCGAGGATTTGCGGTTTGCGGCCACCACCATGGCGAGCGCGTTCCAGCGGATGTAGGCCTCGATGCGCTTCTCGAGCGCGCGGTTGCCGGGATACACCGGCTCGCGTCCGGGCGGAATGCTGTTGACGTAGGCGGTGTTGGCCTTGAACGGCAGGTAGGCGCCGCTGCGGCGCGTGTAGTCGATGAGCCGATCGAGCAGGTAGTGTGCCCGCAACGGGCCGTAGGCCTTCAGCACCGAGTCGATCGACTCGAGCCACTCCTCGGTTTCAACCGGATCGATGTCGGACAGATTTGGGGGTTCGGTCATGCGGTCTCACGCTCGCTGCTCGGCCCCGCGCCGGGCCGCGCGGGATCCTCGTGGTCCAATGCCCCGGCGCTTCGCCCGCGGCCCGGCAGCGCACGTCGCATGGGCCGGAAGCGAAAGGCCTGGGCCGAATGGAGTAGGATGCGCTGCCAGCATCCCCTGCGAGCAAAAGCCGCCTGTCAATGAGCCGC
The DNA here is from genome assembly GCA_021845825.1 of Pseudomonadota bacterium. Lineage (GTDB taxonomy): Bacteria > Pseudomonadota > Gammaproteobacteria > Steroidobacterales > Steroidobacteraceae > 13-2-20CM-66-19. Next base: position 5,236 of record JAJZVF010000029.1, read on the forward strand.
GCAATAATCCGGGTTTCATCCCCGATGGTCAAGCAAGCCGATCGGCCACCGCCCGCCTCGCACCGTCCTTTTTCACTGCTGCCGCCGGCCGAAAGCCCGCAAATCGTGCGTTCGCGCACATATGCCGGCGCCGACGCCCTACTTGTGATGATGCCGGAGTCTGCCGGAAGAGAGAGCCTCGCGCGGCTGCCCGACAGCGATCGATGGAAGGATCTGCACGGGCGCGCGCAGCCTCGCGCCGGGACAGTGCGCACCAGTGCGCTTGCCAACCGCCGCCAGACACTGGCCGTGCTCGGCTTCCTTGGCGAGGAGCCGGGCGCGTTCGAGCGGCTTGCCCTCGCCGGGCGCATGCTCAGGGAGACCGCGGCGCGCTCGCCGGAAACGCTGGGCCTCGCCGCCATGGGCGCAGCCGCGACGGCCGATACCGGGCTCGAAGCGCTGCTCTCGGCGAGCCTCGCCCAGGCGTTCGCGCTGCCGAGCTTCAAGACGACCGAGTCGGGGCAGCTTCCTCTGCGGCGTATCGCGCTGCCTGCGGACAGCGACCTTGACCTGCGCTATGTGCAGGCCTGCACCGGCGGAACCAACTTGGCGCGCTGGCTCACTGCTTTGCCGCCCAACTTCCTCGATTCGCGCGGCTATCACTCCGTGATCGCGCGCCTCGCCCGCCGGCACGGCCTGCGCATGCGCTGGCTCGGGGAAGCGGCGCTGCGCCGCGCCGGCGCCAACGCCTTTCTCGCGGTGGCGAGCGCCAACGAGCGGCCGGGCGCCGGGATTGCGCACCTCACCTACCGGCCCGCCGGCCGCGCCCGCGGCGCGCCGGATCTGGCGCTCATCGGCAAGGGAATCGTGTTCGACACCGGCGGCGTCAACCTCAAACCCCACCGCGCCATGCTCGAGATGCACACCGACATGGCCGGCAGCGCGGTCGCACTCGCCACGCTCATCGCACTCGCGCAGCTGCGCGCGCCGATCGCAGCCGACGCCTGGCTCGCGATCACCGAGAACCAGATCGGTCCTCGGGGCTACCGCCCGCAGGAGGTGGTGCGCGCGGCCAACGGGCTCACCATTCAGGTGGTGCACACCGACGCCGAAGGGCGCATGGCGCTCGCCGATACGCTGGCGCTCGCCGCGCGCACGCGGCCGCGCCTGATGATCGACTTCGCCACCCTGACCGGCGCGTGCGTATACTCGCTCACGGAGCGGATGAGCGGCGTGTTCGCCAACCGCGAGGCGCTCGCGAACGCGCTCATCGCGGCCGGTCGCTCGAGCGGCGAGCGGGTCTGGAGCTTCCCGTTCGACGCTGATTTCGACGCCGATCTCGACAGCAAAGTTGCCGACATTCTGCAATGCGCCGTCGAAGGCAAGGGCGATCACATCCTGGCCGCGCGCTTTCTCAACCGGTTCGTGCCGCGGGAGATCCCCTGGGCGCACGTCGATCTGTCCGCGGCGACGCGCACCGGCGGCCTGGGCCACATCAACACCGATGTCACCGGGTTTGGCGTACGCTGCACGCTGGAGCTCACCGTGAAACACAAGATTCTGGATTCCTTGGAGCGCCTCGCTTGAGCACAGGCCCGACCACGATCACCCTGCGCCGGCCGGACGACATGCATCTGCACGTGCGCGACGGAGAGATGATGCGCGCGGTGCTGCCGTTTACGGCCGCGCGCTTCGCGCGCGCACTCATCATGCCGAATCTCAAGCCGCCCGTGACCTCCACCCGGCAGGCCCTCGAATACCGGCGGCGAATTCTCCAGGCTCTGCCCGCCGGTGTGCGCTTCGAGCCGCTCATGACGCTTTACCTGACGGACCGCACCGAGCCGGCGGAGGCCGATCGCGCCCGCGCGGGCGGCGGCATTCTCGGCTTCAAGCTCTACCCCGCGGGCGCAACCACTCACTCCGACGCCGGCGTGACGGACATCCGGCGCGTCGATGCCGTGCTCTCACGCATGGAGGAAACCGGCCTCGTCCTGCAGGTACACGGCGAGGTGGCCGACCCGGATGTCGATATCTTCGAGCGCGAAGCGCGCTTCATCGACACGGTGCTCTCGCCCCTCGCGGCGCGGTTCCCGCGCCTGCGCATCGTGTTCGAGCACATCAGCACGCGCGCGGCGGTACAGTTCGTGCTTTGCGCGCGCGAGGGCATCGCCGCCACGGTGACGCCGCAGCACCTGTTGATGAACCGCAACGCGCTGTTCGCGGGCGGACTGCGCCCGCACCACTATTGCCTGCCGGTACTGAAGTCCGAAGCGGACCGCGAGTCGCTGCTCGCCGCCGTCGCCGGCGGCAACCGGCGGTTTTTCCTCGGCACCGACAGCGCCCCGCACGGGCGCGCCGCCAAGGAAGCCGCTTGCGGCTGCGCCGGGATTTTCTCGGCCCATGCGGCGCTCGAGCTGTATGCGGAGGCCTTTGAGGCTGTCGGTGGGCTCGAGCGGCTCGAGCCCTTCGCCTGCGAGCACGGGGCGGACTTCTACGGCCTGGCGCGCAACAGCGGGCAGATCCGTCTCATCAAAAAGCCATGGGAGGTGCCGGCGTCCTTGCCGTGCGGGGCCGACCGGCTGGTCCCCCTGCGCTCGGGCGAGCGTGTCGCCTGGCAAGTGGCGGACGAGCCGCCCGGCGCGACGCCCGCCGGCGCGGCCGGACGATGAGTGCGATGAGCGCCTCGGATTCCCCCACACCCGCATCGCCCGCCCCGGGCGCCGCCATGGCGCAGCGCTTCCGGGGCTATCTGCCGGTGGTGGTGGACGTGGAGACCGGCGGCTTCAATGCCGAAACCGACGCATTGCTCGAGATCGCCGCCGTGATGATCGACATGGATGCCGACGGAGTGCTGCGGCGGGGCCTCACCCACAACTATCACGTGCGACCCTTCGAAGGGGCGAAAATCGATCCGGCGGCCCTGCAAGTGAACGGCATCGACCCGTATCATCCGCTGCGCCCTGCCATCCCCGAGCAAGACGCGCTGCAGCGCATCTTCCGGGAGGTCCGCCACGCCATGAAGGCCTATGACTGTCAGCGTGCCATCCTGGTCGGCCACAACGCCGCCTTCGATCTGGGCTTCCTCAATGCCACGGTCAGGCGCGCGGACCTCAAGCGCAATCCCTTCCATCCCTTCTCCTGCTTCGATACCGCAACGCTCGCCGGCGCCGCTCTCGGCCAGACCGTGCTTGCCAAGGCCGTGATGATCGCCGGACTCGAATGGGACAAGGCGAGCGCGCATTCGGCGTCCTACGACGCCGAGCGCACCGCGGAGGTTTTCTGTCTGGTGTGCAATCGCCTGCGCGAGAGCTTCCTCACAGCGCATTCGCGGGCGCGCGCGCTCGGCTGGCTAGGCCGGCCGGCCGGCGGCGAGTCCGACAGCGGCGAGGCCTGATCGGCATCAGGAGCGCAGTGCGCCGGCGCCCTCGAGCAGCGTCTTGAGCTCCCCGCTCTCGTACATCTCGAGCGCGATGTCGCAGCCGCCGACGAGCTCGCCCTTGACGTACAGCTGCGGGTAGGTCGGCCAATTGGAGTAGCGCTTGAGCGCCTCGCGCAACTCCGGATCCTCGAAGATATTGACGGATTTGAACTGTGCGCCGAGCGCGCGTAGCGCCGCCACCGTCTGAGCGGAAAAGCCGCATTGCGGGAAATCCGGCGTGCCCTTCATGAACAGCACCACCGGCGCAGCGCCGATCTCGGCCTTGATTTTCTCGACGACATCCATCAGTTCACCTCATCGGGGATTTTGTGCGCCGCCCCACGGCGGCAACCAATTGCCATTGCTGCGCAGCACCCATGGCGCGGCGGCGGGCGATTTGCGCCCGGGTGCGCAGGGGCACCCCTGCGAACATCCGGCGAGCGGACCTTGCCGCAAGGATGAACGGGGAGGGGATGCCGGCGCGCAAGTCTCTGCCACCCACCGGCATTATGAGGCCGGCGCGGCCAAGTTCAAACCAAGCCGTGATAGCCTTGCGAGGATGAGTGAGCGAGCCGCCCCGGACAGCGCACCGGACCCTCCGGCCGATCTGCCGGAACAGGTCGCGGCAGCGCTGCGCGAGGACATTGGCACGGGTGATGTCACGGCACGGCTCGTGCCGGAGGTGCAGCACGTCCGCGGCCGGGTCATCAGCCGCGAGGCCGCCGTGCTCTGCGGCCGGCCTTGGGTCGAGGAGTGCTTCCGCCGGCTCGATCCAGGGATCCGTCTTGCCTGGCGCACCGGGGAAGGGGTGCATGTTGAGCCCGGCCAGGTGATCTTCGCGCTCGAGGGGCCTGCGCGGCCCATCCTCAGCGGCGAGCGAACTGCCCTCAATTTCCTGCAGCTGCTCTCGGCGACGGCCACCCAGGCGAGGCGCTTCACCGAGGCGGTCCGAGGCACCGGCTGCACCATCCTCGATACGCGCAAGACCCTGCCGGGATTGAGGAGTGCGCAGAAGTACGCGGTGCGCTGCGGAGGGGCCCGCAACCACCGGCTGGGGCTCTACGACATGGTGCTCATCAAGGAGAATCACATCGCCGCAGCGGGCTCTATCGCCCACGCGGTGGCTGCAGCCCGTGCCGCAGCGACCGGGATAAAGGTGGAGGTGGAGGTCGAGTCGCTGGCCGAGCTCGAGGAAGCGCTTGCCGCCGGGCCCGACATCGTGATGCTCGACGAGTTCTCTTTGGAGGACTTGGCCGCTGCCGTGGCGCTCAATCGCGCAAGGGGGCGACCGGCGCAGCTGGAGGCCTCGGGCAATGTCAGCCTGCAGGATGTACGGGCCATCGCCGAGACGGGAGTGGATTTCATCTCGGTCGGGGGAATCACCAAGCATGTGCGGGCGGTCGATCTGTCAATGCGGCTGGATTTCACCCCATAAGGAGTAGCCCCGCGCCGACGGCCGGCCCGCCCGGCACATGCCGCAGGCTCGGCCGGCCGCACGAGAGCCGACCGGCGCGCCGCGCAAGGCGCCGGGGGCTTCTTTGCGCCCCTCAAGCGGCAAGCTTGCTTTCCAGGTGGCGGGCCAGCTCGGCGATGGTCGGGAAGTCGAAGAGCTCGGTGAGGTCGATCTTGCCGGGATATTCCCGGTCGATCTGCTCGTGGATCTCGATGAGCTTCAGCGAGCTTGCCCCGAGCTCGAACAGGTTGTCGGTCGGGTCGACCCGCTTGCCGCCGAGCGCCGCATCGCAGATCGTCCGCAGCTTCTCCTCGATCACGCCGCGGGTGGCCGAGCGCGGCCCTCGATCGGCCGCGCGCAGCGCCGCAAGCTCGGCGAGTTCGGCATCGAACTCCCCGTCGGCGAAGCTCCGCTCGAGCAGGTGCCGCTGGATCTTGCCGCTGGTGGTCTTCGGAATGCGCTTGACCGGAACCACCTCGGCCACTTCGAGCCCGGTCTGCTCGTTGAGCAGAGCCGCCGCGGCGCGGGCGAGCGGCAGAAACTCCCGCATGCCGCCGCGGTGCAGCACGAACAGCACCAACTCCTCGATCGGCGATCCCGGCCGGCGCACGCCGGCCGCGGCCACCTTGCCGAGCTCAAGTCCCTCGGTGTGCTGAGCGATCGACTCCAGATCGTGGGGGTAGTAGTTCTGGCCGTTGACGAAGATGATTTCCTTCGCCCGACCCGTGACGTACAGATCACCGCCGTGGACGAGGGCAAGGTCGCCGGTGCGCAGCCAGCCATCGGCGGTGAATGCCTCGGCGTTGGCCTCGGGGTTCTCGTAGTAGCCGCGCGTGACATTCTCCCCGCGTATGTGCAGATGGCCGATGCGTCCCTCGGGCGTCGGCCGATCATCGTCGTCCGCAATACGCACCTCGCAATACGGTATCGGCTTGCCCTCCGAGGCGACTCGTACGGCATCGCGCGCGTCCTGCTCGATGAGCTGCGCAGCCTCGCCGACGCCCAGCCGGTGCCGGTCGAGCGCGAGAATGCGCATCGGCGCACCCGGCGGCGGGAAGCTCACCGCGAGCGAGGCCTCCGCGAGGCCATACACCGGATACATGGCGTTGGGCGCGAGGCCCGCCGGAGCGAGCCGCGCGAGGAACTGCTCGCATAGCTCGACCGAGATCGGCTCGGCCCCGTTGAAGATCAGCCGCACGCTCGAGAGATCCAGCCCCTCGACGGAACGTTCGCCGAGCACCTTGAGATAGTGCCGGTAGCCGAAGTTCGGCGAGCACAGGATGCTCGCACGGATGCGGCTGGCGAACTGCGGCCACAGGAGCGGGCGGCGCACGAACAGCTCTGTCGGCATGAGGTGCGCATGCACCCGATTGAAGAACATAATCAGGTGAAAGCCGATCAGCCCCATGTCGTGGGTGAGCGGCATCCACGACAGGCTGACGTCGTGCTCATTGAATCCGGCGATTTCGGTTGCGCCGCGTGCATTGGCGATGATGTTGGCGTGCGTGAGCACCACGCCCTTCGGCTCGCTGGTCGAGCCGGAGGAGAACTGGATGAAGGCGATGTCCTCGGGCCGCCCCCGGTGCACCTTGCCCGCGCGCGAGATGTCATCCAGGTCATCGACCAGAAAGGTGCGCTCGCGCAGCCGCTGCAGCGTCTCGGCCTGCCCGGTCTGCTCGGCGAAGGCCGCGATGCGCTCGAGCGAGCGGCGCTCGGTGTAAAGATAGGGGTTGCCGAGACGCCGGGCGACCCTCAGGAGCTTCTGGCGGTGCTCGTCGCTGATTCCGATCGCCACCGGCACCGGAATGATGCCGCCCAAGATCGCCGCCCAGAACGCGTCGACGAACTGCTCGTTGTGACCGAGAAACAGGATGAGCTTCTCGCCCGGGCGCGCGCCGAGGCGCTGCAGATGGTGCAGGATACCGAGAGCGCGCTCGTAAAGCTCGGCAAAGCCCACGGTGTGCGTGTCGCGCTCGCCCTCCAGATAGGTGATGGCGCGCGCAAAGGTGCGATTGGCCTCGATCAGCTCGGTCAGGGTCGTGACATTCAACATCAGCGGAGTTCCAGCTTCATAAAAAGGGGGTAACGGGTGCGAAGATTGATCTGCGCCTCGAGCTCGATCGGCTGGTCCGACACGCGGACCAGGCGAAAGCGCCGCCCCACCCGCTGCAGGTGCATCAGCATCTCATAGAGCGCGAAGGTCTCCCCGATGCAGTGGCGGGGACCGGCCGCGAACGGCATGTAGGCGAAGCGGGGCCGCTCGGCCTCGTGCTCGGGCGCGAAGCGCTCCGGCATGAAGGCGGCGGGATCGTGCCAGTAGCGCGGGTGCCGATGCAGCAGATAAAGCGGCAGCAGCACGTTGGCGCCGGCCGGGATCCGGTAACCGGACAGCACATCGGGCGCCACCGTGCGCCGCGACAGCAGCCACCCCGGCGGATAGAGCCTGAGCGCCTCGTCGATCACCTGCCGCGTATAGACGAGCTGCTCCGCCTGCGCGAGGCTCGGCGCATCGGTCGCCGCGGCGCAGTCTATCTCCGCATGCAGCTTCGATTCGACGCCGGGGTGCTGCGAGAGCAGATACCAAGTCCAGTTGAGGCCGCTCGCCGTGGTCTCGTGGCCGGCGACCACCAGCGTCATGATCTCGTCTATCAGCTCCCGCTCGCCCATCGCCTCGCCCGTCTCCTTGTCGCGGGCGTTCATGAGCATCGACACGTAGTCGAAATGCTCCTCGCCGCCCGCGCGCCGGCGCGCGATGACCCCGGCCACCAGGCGGGTGAGGGAGCGGAACTTGTAGGCGAACTGGAGATTGCGCTCCTGGTCCTTAGTGACCACCTCGAAGGGGTTGCCGCCCAACTCGGCGGACATGCGCTCGAGATCGGGGCCGAAGACGGCCCGCAGCACGATCTCGAGGGTGAGTTCGCTCATCTCGTCGGTGAGATTCACCGGCTCGCCGCGCCGCGCGAACTGCTGCCAACGGGCGAGCAGCCGGCTGTTCGCCTCGCCGATTACCCGGGCGAACTCGCCGATGATGCGCCGGTGGAACAGCGGCTGCAGCATCATGCGCTGCCGGCGCCAGAATTCGCCCTCGCTGGTCATGATCCCGTTGCCGAGCAGGATCTTCACCCGATCGAGGCCGATGCCCTTTGTGTAGTTGCGGTGGTTCGAGACCAGAATCCGCTTGACGTCGTCCGGATGGTGAACGACGTATGTGTACGACTTGCGCGCTGGCACGTACACGCGATAGATGTCGCCGTGCCGCGCGAACAGCTCGGTCATCCGCTCAAGCGAGTCGTCGGTGGAGCCGATGTCGAACTGCTCGGCCGCCTCGGGCGGCTCGATCCGGGTTATCGCGGGCTTGCTCATGTAAGCTTTGTCACGCCGACAAGCGTGGTGACCCATTAGTATAGCAATCGACGCGTCTCACATCGGAGCTCTCCCCGAGCATGACCGGATCGGGTCTGCGCAATTCCTTTTACCGCAAGGTCACCCGCTCGGGCCGCCGGATGACCCCGGCGCGCGGGCGCCTGTACCGCCTGAGCCTGCCTCTGGCGCTCGGTATCATCCGGCTGTGGTGGCGCATGTGCCGCGTCGTGAGGGTCGAGGGCGAGCAGCACCTCAGCGCTGCCCTCGCCGAATCCCCATCGGTGCTACCCTGCTATTGGCACCAGCATCAGCTCTATTGTGGAAAATACCTGCTCGAGCAGCGCACCCGCGGCATGAAGGTCGGCTGGCTGATCAGCCCGTCGGTCGACGGGGAAATCGGCGCCATGCTGGCCCGCCGGCTGGGGGCTCACATCATCCGCGGCTCCTCGACCCACACCGGCGCGCGCGCCTTGCGGGATTATTACCAGGCCTTGGTCAAGGAAGGTATCTCCCCGGCGATCACTCCGGACGGCCCGCGCGGTCCGCCCCACCAGTTCAAGCCCGGGGCGATTCTGCTGGCACAGATGTCAGGGCGCCCGATCCTGCCCATGGCGTATGCCGCCTCACGCGCCTGGCGCATCAAATGGGACCGGTTCGTGATCCCCAAGCCCTTCGCCCGCATCGCCATCGCGATCGGGCCGCCCCGCCACGTGCCGCGTACCCTCGATGCCGCGGCACTCGAACGGCTCCAGCAGGAGCTGGCGCTCGAGCTGCACCGTGTCTACGAGACCGCCCGGGGCGCCCTCGGTGCCCATTGACCCCCGTACGACTCACCTCAGCCCTCACGACGGAAGGGACGGCGGCATCCGGTGAGCAGAGCGGGCACAGCCGCGACGAGACGCTCAATTCGCGAACTGCATCTCATCTTCGGCGCCGACCCGGCAGATTCTGTCAAGTCACCGCCTCTTGACTGAACAGTGCGTTAGCTTGTCTTCCTGAAAAGGTATGCGAAAATCATCCGTAACTCGTTAAAAGATCAGAGCCGGAGCACACTCCTGGCGCAGGCGGCACTGCACGCCGGGCGACTGCGGGGTAGCGTAGGCTGCAAGTGGCGGGCGAAGAGGTCATCGGTTCATGTCGAGTCCACCGCCGGATAAGCCACCGGATTTCTCAGCGACAGACATCCTCTCGTCGGATGCCTGGCGGGACAAGAATTCGAAGCTCGGCATCGACGTCACCTGCACGAAAATCGCCGTCGACTTCCAGAACATGCGCAGGAACGACGTCGCCGAGTGCATACAGCGCAATCTGACGCTGCTGCGCGAGGTGACGGGCGTTGACTGTGCCTTCCTCGCCATGCTGCGCCCCGAGGCGCCGGTCATAAATGACGTGCAGTTCGCTCGCAGCACCCTCGCCCAGTGCCGGCCGGAAGGGCTGCAGGAGACGCACCTCGAATCCCTTCCCTGGCTGAAGGGCCGCCTGGAGCATCTGCGGCTTTCGCAGCTCCCCGATACCGCCTCAGACTCTCGCGAGCGCGCCGCCGAAGGGCAGCGCTTCGCCTCACTTTACATGGGCTCGGTGCTGCTCATCGCGATGCGCGTGCAGGGCAAGCCGGCCGGCCTACTCGGCCTCGCCAATACCCTGCCCCGCCCCTGGGACGTGAGCCTGCAGCTGCTGATGAAGCTGCTCGGTACGAGCCTTGCCACCGGCCTTGAGCGGCTGCGCATCGAGGGACGGCTCGCCAAGCTCGAGGAGCGCGCCAGCCTCTCGCAGGCGGCCGCCAACGACGGTCTTTGGGACTTCGATGTCGAGAACAACGAGGTCTATTTCTCTCCGCGCTGGAAGGCCATGCTCGGCTACCGGGACGAAGACCTGCGCGGCTCGCCCGACTGGAGCAGCCTGGTGCACCCGGACGATCTGCCGAAGGTGCAGGCGGCGATCCGTGAGCATATCGACGGCAAGACGCCGATCTTCGAGAGCACCCACCGCATGCGCCACCGCAACGGCGAGTGGCGCTGGGTCGTCAGCCGCGCCACGGCGCGAGTCGATCAGCACGGGCGGCTGCTGCGCCTGGTGGGTGTGGAATTCGACATCACCGAGCGCAAGCTCTACGAGGAGGCGCTGTTCCGCGAGAAGGAAAGCGCCCAGATCACTCTGCAGTCGATCGGCGATGGCGTCGTCACCACGGATGCCGATTCGGTCATCGACTACATCAACCCGATCGCCGAGGCGCTGACCGGCTGGCGCCTGGAGAGCGCCATGGGTCGGCCCGTGGAGGAGATCTTCCGCGCTTTCCACGAGGAGACCTGCGAGCCGCTCGAAAACCCGCTCACGATGTGCATCCGGCGCATCCGCCCGATCAAGTCGGTGCGGCCGATGCTGCTGATCCGCCGCGACGGCAACGAGCTGTACGTCGAGAGCACCGCCGCACCGATTCGCGACGGCGTCGGCAAGGTCACAGGCGGAGTACTGGTCTTCCACGATGTGAGCGAGGCCCGCGAACTCAACCGCCGGCTCTCCTACCACGCCAGCCATGACCTGCTGACGGGCTTGGTCAACCGGCGGGAGTTCGAGAATCGCCTGGAGCGCGCGCTGAAAAGCGCCAAAGCCCACGAGTCATCCTACGCGCTGTGCTATCTCGACATCGATCAGTTCAAGATCATCAACGACACCTGCGGCCACAGCGCCGGCGATGCCCTGCTCGGGCAGGTCGGCGCGCTGCTGAAATCGAAGGTCCGCTGGCGCGATACGCTCTCGCGCCTCGGCGGGGACGAGTTCGGTATTCTTCTGGAAAGCTGCTCGATCGATGAGGCGATGCGCACGGCCGAGTCGTTGCGCGAGGCGGTGCGCAACTTCCGCTTCAGCTGGGAGGATCGGGTCTTTCGCCTGGGTGCGAGCGTCGGGGTCGTGCCGATCACCGCCGACAACGAGGACGTGGCCTCGATCCTCTCGGCCGCCGACAGCGCCTGCACCGCCGCCAAGGAAGCCGGCCGCAACCGCGTGCACAGCTTCGCCGAAAATGACATGGAGCTGATGCGCCGCCGGCGCGAGATGCAGTGGGCGGCGCGCATCAACACCGCGCTCGAGGAGGGCCGTTTCGAGCTGCACCGCATGGCCATCCAGCCGCTGCAACACGCCGACCCGGGCCAGCATTACGAGCTGCTGCTGCGCCTGAAGGATGAGACCGGGCGGATCGTGTCCCCGAACGATTTCATCTCGGCGGCCGAGCGCTATGCCATTACGCCGGCCATCGACCGCTGGGTGATCGAGAACGCCTTCCGGTGGCTCGTCTCCGAGGCCGACGAGCGCGAAAAGCTGGCGCTGTGCTCGATCAACCTCTCCGGACAAAGCCTGGGCGATGACAAGTTCCTGCCCTTCGTCATCGACCAGTTCCACCGCAGCGGCCTGGACGGCTCGAAGATCTGCTTCGAGATCACCGAGACCGCGGCCGTGGCGAGCTTCTCGCAGGCCAACCGTTTCATCCAGGCGCTGAAGGAGCTCGGCTGCAAATTCGCCCTGGACGATTTCGGCACGGGACTATCCTCGTTCGGCTATCTGAAGCACTTCCCGGTGGACTACCTGAAGATCGACGGCAGCTTCGTGCGCGAGATCCTGCGCGATCCGATCGACCGGGAGATGGTCCGCTCGATCAACGAGATCGGCCACCTGACCGGCAAGCAGACGATCGCCGAGTTCGCCGAGAACGCGGAAATCATCCAGATGCTCACCAGCCTGGGGGTGGACTTCGCCCAGGGATATGGCGTCGCCCAGCCCCAGCGCGTGCTCAAGGCGGCGGTCGCCTGAGAAGAGCCCGCGGGCGCTCCCGCCCCGCGCACCGCGACGAGGCATCGATCAGGGCCGTCATATACGTGCAAATACCCAGGCAACTGCCCCAAATTTGCGCCTATAATGAATCTCATGGGCGCGAATGGGTCTGCGGCACCAGAGGTGATGACGGCGAGCTGCCAGCGGCGGATGTCCGATTGTGGTATTCGGCCGACGGCCCAGCGCATGCGCATCGCCGCATTGCTCCTGTCCGAGCCGCAGCATCTCTCGGCGGAGCAGATCCTCGCTTCGCTGCGCACCAGCGGTGCGCGTGTGTCCAAGGCCACGGTGTACAACACCCTCAATCTGTTCGCCTCGCGCGGCCTGATCCGCCAGCTCTCCGTGGACGGGTCGCGCGCCTGGTTCGATTCGAACATCGATGCGCACTATCACTTCCATGATCTCGCCAGCGGCGCCCTGATCGATGTGCCGCTTCCGGAGGTCGAGTTCAGACGGCTCCCGCCGACGCCGCCGGGCACGGAGGTCGAGGGCATCGATCTGATCATCCGGCTGAGAAGAAAACCGTCCTGAATCGCCGGCAGGCGCTTACTCCGGGGAGATCGGCCGTGATGATGTATCACTACGGGTTCTGGGGATTTCCGGGATTCTGGGGATTCGGCTGGATCGCTGCGGTCATCGCCGTCATTCCGTTCTGGAAGATCTGCGGCCGCGTGGGCCTCTCGCCATGGCTGAGCGTGCTGGTTGTGGTGCCGCTCGCCAACCTCATCTTCATCTACTGGCTCGCATTTTCGCAATGGCCCATCCAGCGAGGCGGCAGCGGCTTCATCCCCCCTGCCGGCCCCGACACAGCGGGACAGGGCACCGGCACACCATCCGGGTAGCCAGCGGCGAGTCTCGGGCGCCGATACCGCGCGCCCGTATCGACGCTCGAGCCGGGGGCGGCCGGCAGCCCCCGACTCTTAATTCCTGGGATGACGGGCGACCCCGACAGCCTATAGAATTCGCAGCCCGGCGCCGGGATAGCTCAGCTGGTAGAGCAGCGCATTCGTAATGCGCGGGTCGTAGGTTCGAATCCTATTCCCGGCACCATTAAATCAAATACTTAGCTTCGCCACCCTAACACGCCGGACCAAGGTAAGTGCCCAGTAAGGGCAACCGGCGAGTCCTCTCTCGACCCCCTGCTCGGCATTGCCAAGGCGCCGCCCGGCGTGGCTGCAACCACGGCGAGCAGCTGACCACAACCGACCTATCTGGAGGTCAGTTATGGCTGCCAAGAATCCTACCGCGTCCGAGGGCGCGAAGCGCTGCGACCACGCCCTCCCCGAGCCGCTCCACACTGCCACGCCTGCCGCGATCCTCGCATTGCCCGAGCACTTCCGGCGTGACCTGTACGAGCAAATGGCCGTGCGCTGGTGGGCGACGCTCAGTGAGGGAGAGCGCGAATCCTGGCTGGATCGCGCGGCGGCGGACGGCCGAAAACGCTCCATTCTCGCGGCCTACACCTTCGCAGGCAACGCGCTCGAGGTTCGCCGACCAGGGTTGCGGCGTTGTGCGCAGCACCGCGACGATCTCACGGGAGGCTGACCATGGGGCGGCCCCTTGATGAGGAACGTAGGAGACGCGCGCACCGCGAGCCCATGTGGCGGTATTTTCACCACCACCAACACCTGGAACTCGACAAGCTGCTGCTCGGCAGCGTCAGTGTCCCCGTGACACGGGCACCCGCGACGCCTGCGCCGTCACCCGAAGCACCGGTTGCCGAGGCGGCCGAGCAGTTGGCCGCGGACTTGGCCGCAGGGGCCCAAGAGCGGCGGCGGAGCGAGCAGCACAGGGTGCACGTGTTCGACCCCGCGGCGATCGCGGAGGCCCGCGCGCGGCTGGGTCCGCCGCCAAGCAAGACCGACGGCAAGCGGGATACCACGGCGCTCGCGCGCAGTGTCGCTGCGCTCGACCGCGCGGCACAAGACGATGGCTGGCGGTCGGTGCCCTGGACCGGGCCGGACGCGATTGTAGAGCCGTTCGCCGACTTCGGGCCGGCGTACGAGAATTTCCGGCCCGTGATCGATCATCTGCAGGTACAGTGGATGCTGGCGACTCGATCCATCTCCGCCGCCGAAGCGCGCCTCGATCCGATTCTGCTCGTGGGTCCGCCAGGAATCGGCAAGACGAGATTTGCGAGCCTCATCGCCGAGCGGCTCGGCGTGCGCATATCGGTATTTTCCGCGGGCGGCGCGCAGGACGCGAGCAGACGCCATTCGCCGCGTGGGAGAGCCTGATGGCCTATCACCAGCACGTCGAAGACATGCTGGCAGGCCGTGTGAAACCGTCCCTGGGCGACGGGCTGAGCGAGGCCGACTGGCGGGTCCTGCAGCCGGTCCTGGCCGACCCCAACCCAAAGCCGAGCACCGTCTCATGAGGATTTCTGCTTCGCGCTCGGCTCGGCGGCAAGCGTGAAACGGATGGATAGTTCGCCGGCCCGGTCCCGGGCGCGGGCGGGAAGCCGGCGGCGCTGCGCGGACCCCTCAATGAGCTCGCGCGCCGCCTCGAGGTCTGTTTTCCGCATGCCCGGCAGCTCGGTCTTGAGAAGTTGCAGGCAGGCGTCCCGCTCCGCCGGCACCAGCCGCCAGCCGCACGCCAGGTGCCAGAGGCACCACGCCACCGCCGCGAGCGCGGCGGAGTCGGCGGGTCTGCATCCCCCTATCCACCCGCCTGCGGCGTTTGGAAGCGCAAGGATGGCAGCAGCACCGTGCTCGTCGGCAGGACCGCAGGATGCATGCCCGATCATGTCGATCCGCGCAGAAGTCCTGAGCTGAAATCAAACGCCGAGCACGCGCAGATCCCTCAGGCCCGAAAAGTCGCGGTCGTGAGTGATCAGCGCATCTGCGCCAATCATCAGCGCACTGGCCGCCTGCACTGCGTCCGCGAGTTTCAGTTTGCAAGTGGCCCTCAGCCGTGCCGCGCTTTCGGCGATCTCGGGATCAAGGTCCACGACGAACCAGGACCTGAGCGTGCTGCGATAGCGCTCCGCCAGCACTTCGTTGCGCTCCCCCAAGGGCCCGGTGAGCACCTCTGCGAGCGTCACGGTCGTGAGCGCGAAGCGCGCAAGGCCCTTGGCGTGGGCTTCAAATACCGGCCTGAAAACGGGAGCGAGCTCGGGATGATCCTCGAGCACGTAGATGATCGGCGCGGAGTCGATCAGCAGGAGCGGGTTCTCCGGTAGCCCCTTCAGGCTTACCGGTTCCATTCGTCTCTCAGGCGGCGCAACGCCGCCCGGCTATCACGCCCATAGAGTCCGCGACCGGTGCCGGCAAGCGGCAGCAGTGAGCGCTGCGGGCTTGCTTGCGGTTGTTCCGAGATCGGCGCCAGTATGGCCACCGGCCGGCCGTGCCGGGTGATGATCGTCTGGCGGCCGCGCTGCGCGGCGGTGAGCAGCTCGGGTAACTGGCTGCGTGCCTCTTCGGCGCCTTTTCGCATTGGCTTCGTCATGGCGACCTCCGGATATGGAAAGCGTACAGTCTGTACGGTTCTCTGTCAAATCGGAACGACCCGCCACCGACGCGGCCCCTTCCTCCCCTTCAGTTCTGCTCACGGTACTCGTTGGCCATACCTTGCCGCTCAGCACCCGAGTTCTGCGAGCGGGAGGCCGCGCAAGCGGCACGCGAGGGTATCCGGGGGCGTGGACGACAGACCTTCGGGCCGTGGCGCGCGGCCCGCGGCGAGCCCGATCCGCCACAGCGTGCCCGACTCAAAGCTGAGGCCGGCACGGCAGGCCGCTCACGAGGTGCAGGAGGACGAGCAGGACTTGGGGAGATAGCCAGCACGAGACTCATCGCGTGCTCGCCATGTCGGACGGCGCGGTCGGCCCCGTTGGCGTGCCGGGGCGAGCCTCATACGCCGTGCAGGTCACCCAGAGGGACACATCTGGACACCCCCGAACCGCCGGGCACCAGAAAGCGGTGTCCGAAGGCAGCGGCGCGTACCGGGTGCAGTCCAGGCAGCGGGTGTAATGTCCCACCAACCCCGGGGGCCGGGGGATGCGCGGTTCGCGGGATACGCTGGTTCCACCGGTCCCGATTGTCTCCGGGAACGTCATTTTCCGCGGGAACCAAGGGAACAGCGGGAACAAAGCTATTTGCCCGGCATTTTTGTGTTCCCGAACAGTTCCCAGGCGCGGGAATACGCGAACCCCCTATGTTTCTCGGCTTGTTCCCCCTGTTCCCCCTGTTTTCCCTGTTTTCCGCATTTTTGGCAATGTCCGAGTCTCTGCGCGAGTCCGGGGCGCGGTCCCCGAGGTAGGGCCATACCGGCTTCATGGCGCGTCCCCTCCGGCGGCACCTCCGGTTAGCACGTACACGCGGTAGGTGCCCGGGCCCAGCGCCGGGATACGCTCCTTGCGGGTAAATCGCCCGTCCTGGGTAAGCAACCAGCCGTGCCTCGCCAGCGCGTCGGCGGCCCATCGCACATCGTAGCCGGCTGCCACCTCGCCCCGGAACGCCTCCGGCATAACCAAGTACAGGGTGCCCCCTGCCCATCGGGCTTGGTGAAGCCGACCCTGTCGCGGATCAACCCGCGGGACGGTATGGGTCTCACCGGTCCGTGATCCTTGTCCTGCGACTCAGGGTCCACTGCGAGCGTATGCGGCTCGAACCGACTCCCCCCGTGCGCCTCGAGGAAACCGCAAACGTGGGCGAACAGTTGGCGCTCTTCCCGGTTGCCCGTTCCGCCGAAGCCGTCCAGCCACGCCGTGTAGCAGGCCCGAGCCGCCACCAGGGCCTCGCCCTCCGGCCAGCCCGTCAGACCGTACCGCGTAGCCAGGTCACCAGCCGTGGCCGCCAGCGCGAAGCGCCTCGCCACGCGCACAGCCTGGCCGCCCGCGTGCGCGTCGCCTCCCGCAATCTCCTGCGCGGCGGCGTCGAGGTTGCGGCGGAGCGCCGTCACGATCCTGCGGCGATCACTCGCCAACACCTTGAGCCATTCCCTGCCGATGGCCCCGTGATATTTTGTACGTGAATGCGCCAAGTATCGCCGGACGCGATCGTGGCTGTTTTTATGCCCAGTGTCGATCTGGCCGGGAACGGCCGGGCGCTACGCTGCGCACGATATCGGCTATCGTAGTCCTGCGGCGAATGCTTGCACTTCGTACCCGAGTTCCACCAGCGCGGCGTAGGTCATGACATCCATTGCGAGTTCGCGTACCGTCCGACGCAATCGACGTGGATCGTCCTGCTTCCCTCCGAGTTTATTAGGATCTGGAAACCACTGCTGTCCCAACGTTATTCGAACAAAATCAGCTGGTTGGCGCCGCCGGGCTGTTGCGGGCCCGGTACGTTGAGCGTAAGCAGTTGATCGAGAGAAGTTTTCTCAAACAGGCTCAAGCTCAGAATCTGTAGGATCTCATGCATCGACGCCTCCAGCTTCAGCCGCTTTGTGACGATCGCCACGAGCACGTAGGTGCATACGGCGATCCAGATCTGGCTCT
>JAJZVF010000214.1 GCA_021845825.1 Pseudomonadota bacterium
GGGAGCTCTTCCAGGTCACGGGCCGCGATGATCGGGCGCGCACCATCGAGACGCAGACGTTCGACGGCGACCTCGACGAGGTCGATGAAGCGGCCTGGAGCACTTTGCCGCTCAGCATGGCGGAGCCTCCGGAGGATTGGACCGGTCCCATGGACGACATCGAGACCGATGATCTCGGCTATTCGGAGACCGACATGGAGCCTGCGGATTGGGCCGAGCCGCTCGAGCCGGTCCGCACGGCCGAGGAGGAGTGGGAGGATACGCGCGCCGAGGACGAGCGCGATCCGCAGGGCGAGGGCAGCCCGCAGGAGGGCTTGGCGCTCGATGACCGTGAGGCCCGCGACCGGCTGCTCTGACCGGCAGCCCCAGGGAGTCATCCATGCTCTGGCGCCGCCTGATGGTCGTTGTTTGCGAGCTCGAGATGCTGCCGCTGCATGCGCTCGACCGGCTCGGCCGGCTCGCGCGCGGGCTCGATGCGCAGCTCGAGCTGTTTCATTGTGTCTACGAGCCGGAGTCGGTGCCGGCCTGGGCGGATCGGCGGCAAGCCGCGGACCTGATCGCCGCCCGCGTCGAGGAGCGCCGGCGCCGGCTCGAGCGCCTCGCCGACGTGCTGCGCGATCAGAGCGTGAAGGTCGAGACCAGTGTGCGCTGGGATCTGCCGACCTATGAAGGTATCGTCCGCCGTGCACAGCGCAACAAGCCCGATCTGCTGATCATTCCGGGCGCGCACCTCAACAGCGGACTGCGCGCGCCGGGCTACCGCGAGGGGCGGCTCATCGCAGAATGCCCCGCCCCGGTGTTGTTTCTGAAGACAGCCGAAGTCTACTCCCGGGGGTGCATTGTGGCCGCGCTCGACCCGCAGCCGGCGCAGACCGCGGCGGACCTGCAGGAGACGATCGTCGGGGCGGCGAGGACGCTCGCCTCCGCCCTGGCGGGCTCGCCCGTGTGCCTGCTCAGCGTGGTCTCGCCCGGGCAGCCGGCCGAGCGTGGCGCGGCCGAAATCGGCGAGCGCCTGCGCAGACTCGCCGAGCGTCACGACATTCCCGCCGGGGACGTGCACATCGAGCTCGGCGAGGCGCGCTCGCTTGCGCTGTACTGCCGCGAGGCGCGGGCGCAGGTGATCGTGCTCGGCGCCCCCGGGGCGGCGCACGGAGACTGCGGCAATCCGCTCGTGGAAACGCTTCTCGAGACTCTCGACTGCGATCTGTTGGGGGTCAAGGCGCGGCGGGCGCCGGCTCCCTAGCCCAAAAAGGGGCACTCCTGCGCCTGCCAGCGCCTGCTTAAGGGACTCGGCGGCCTCGGCCGCTGCCGGGGCCAACTCATCCGGCGTGCACCGTGTGCGCTGCGCTCGGCTGCGGCGCCTGCCTTTTTCAAGCGACCTGATCCGCAAGGGTCATCCACCGAAACCGGCATCGATTCGCCGGCCGGGCGCTGGTGGCGACCCCGGGATTTGCTATCCTTTGCAGTTTAGTTCGACCTACCGCCGCGCCGAGGCCGCTCCGTACCCCATGCTGCAACGACTCACCGACAGTCTGGAAACCCACAAGTGGTTCTGGTACATGATCCTCGGCGCCCTGGCGGTGGTGTTCGCCGCCTGGGGCGCCTACGGCCTCGTGAACCTCAATTTCGGCGGCGCCAGCTGGGCGGCCAAGGTCAACGGGCAGACGATCTCGCTGCAGGCGGCGCGTGACGCCTGGGAACGCGCACAGCCGCAGATCGCCGAGCAGTACGGCACCGGGCTGTCCTCGCGGCGCCGCAAGCAGCTGCAGAACCAGGTGCTTCAGGGGCTGATCGAGAACGCGCTCATCACGCAGCGCACCGAGCAGCTCGGCTATCGGGTGACCGAAGCGGACCTGATTGCCGCGATCCGCGCCGAGCCGGCCTTCCAGGTCGCGGGCAAGTACTCGGCGCAGGCGGCCGAGGATGCGCTCGCGAACGCGAATATCTCCCTGCCGCAGTTCGAAAGCGAGCTCGCCGGAGAGCTGCGCACCGAGCAGCTCATCGACGGCATCCGCTCATCGGATTTCCTGACCCCGAGCGAGATTGCCCGCGCGCAAGCGCTGCAGAGCGAGCAGCGCGAGGTGCAGTACGCGCTCTTTCCGGCCAGCCGCTACCGCAGCAATGCGCCGATCGGTCCGGCCGCGATCGAGGCGTACTACGAGGCGCACAAGGCCCGCTACCGCATCCCCGAGTCGGTCGAGCTGCGCTATGGGGAGCTCACGCTCGCGCAGGTGGAGGCCGCCGAGAAAGTCTCCGCTGCGGCGCTGCACGCGGCGTACGAGAAGCACCTCAGCCAGTTCGTCACGCCCGAGCAGCGCGAGGCGAGTCACATCCTGATCCAGTTCGGCAAGAACCCGGCCGCCGCCCTCGCCAGGGCCAAGCGCATCCTCGCGCTCGCCCGCTCCGGCAAGAGCTTTGCGGCGCTTGCGCGCAAATACTCCCAGGACCCCGGCTCGGCCCGCCAGGGCGGCAATCTCGGCTGGGTGGGGCGCCACGACTTCGTCAAGCCCTTCGCCGACGCCCTGTTCGCCATCCCGAAGGTCGGCGATATCGTCGGTCCGATCAAGACGCAGTACGGCTACCACATCATTCGGCTCGACGGTATCCGCCCCAGCCACACCGAGACCTTCGCGCAGGCCAAGCCGGTGCTGCTGCGCGAGGTGCGCCGCCGTCTGGCGGTCCGCCGTTTCGGCGACATCGAGGACAGCCTGCAAAACCAGGCGCAGGCGCCGGGAGCGAGCCTGGCGGCGCTCGCCAAGGGTTTCAACCTGACGACCGGGCGGATTGCGCTGTTCCTGCGCGGGCAGGGTGCCGCGCCGCTCGGACGGGCGCCGCCGGTGCAGAACCTGGTGTTCGGCTCCGGTGCAATTGCGCCGGGCACGCTCGGGGGGCCGGTGATCCTCGATAACGACAAGATGGTGATCGTCAAGCTGATCGCGCGCCACGGGACGCAGTTCAAGCCGCTCGCGGCGGTGCGCGCCGGCATCCTCGCCGCGTTGCAGCGGCAGCGCGAGAACGAGGCGGCGCTCGCGGCCGCCCGGGCGGCGCGCGCCAAGCTGCTCGCCGGTGTGCCTTTCGCGCGGGTTGCTCGGGCGCTGAAGCTCAAAGTCGCCCCTGCGAGGTGGATCGGCCGCGATGACCCATCCGTTGCGGCGGGTGTCGGCGCCGTCGCCTTCGCCGCCCCCAAGCCCACCCATGGACCGGTGTATGAGGCGAAAATCCTGCCGAGCGGTGGGGCGGTGCTGGTGGCCGTCGCGGCGGTGCGCAGCGGGCAGAGGCAGACCAATCCCATCCTGGCGCGCACGCTGATCCAACAGCAGCTGCGCAGCGATGCCGACGCGGATGTGCACGCCTACATTGCGCAGATGCTCGCCACCGCCAAGGTCACCAGGAACCCCGACGCGTTCCAGTAACGGGATGCGCGGGCTGGGCCGCGCATTTGCCGGAACGTCCGGCAGGCCTCGCGCCGCGATCGCGCTTCGAGCGCAGAGCCGCTCGGCACCGTACGTTGCTACGCGCTCGCCGGCGGAAAGCTCATGCCCACCGTGCTGTAGCCTGCGTCGACATAGAGGATCTCACCGGTGATGCCCGCGGCCAGATCCGAGCAGAGGAACGCGGCAGCATTGCCGACATCCTCCAGGGTTACGTTGCGGCGCAGCGGCGCCGCCTCTGCAACGTGATTGAGCATCTTGCGGAAGCCGGCGATGCCGGCGGCGGCGAGGGTTTTGATGGGCCCGGCGGAGATGGCGTTCGCCCGGATGCCGCGCGGGCCCAGGTCTGCGGCCAGGAAGCGCACGTTGGCCTCGAGGCTCGCTTTGGCGAGGCCCATCACGTTGTAGCTGGGGATGGAGCGCACGGCGCCCAGATAGGACAGCGTGAGCAGCGCTCCCGGCCGGCCCGACATGAGGGGCGCGGCGGCCCGGGCGAGCGCCGTGAGGCTGTAGCTCGACACATCGTGCGCGATCCGAAAGACTTCCCGGGTGGTGTTCTCGAGGAAGCCGCCCGAGACACCCTCGCGCGGCGCATAGGCGACTGCATGGACCAGAATGTCGAGCCCCGCCCACTCGCGCCTGATCAAATCGAATGCAGACTCGATCTCGGTGTCCGAGGTGACATCGAGCGGCATGGTAAGAGGCGAGCCGAGGGAGTGCGCCAGTACCTCCACGCGCTCTTTCATCTTTTCGTTGACGTAGGAGAAGGCGAGCTCGGCGCCCTGCCGGTGCATCGCCTGGGCGATGCCCCAGGCGATCGAGCGGTCGGAGGCGACGCCGACGATCAGAGCGCGCTTGCCGGAGAGAAATCCCATGCCGAG
>JAJZVF010000215.1 GCA_021845825.1 Pseudomonadota bacterium
CGGTGAGCCGCTCGTGCAAGGTGGCGTTGCGGACGCGACAGAGCGAGCGTAGCTCGGCGAGTGACAACGACCGTTCGGCGCCCTCGAGCGCGCTGGTGATGCGCTGGTCGAGGGAGCTCGGCGGCGGGAGGTCGGTTGCGGTGGATTGCACGACGGCGAGCGCGAGTGCCGGTCCGTGCTGTTGCAGCTCGAGCGGCAGGCAGGGCGGGGATGGGGCGGCGCGGTGCTCGACGGTCAGGGTGAGCTGCCCGGAGGGCTCTCGGCGCAGATACAGGTTCGAGTCGCCCCAGGCGTGGAACTCGGAGGAGCCGCGCAGAGCCTGCCCGGCGCGCATGTGGCCTGAGGTTTTCTTGGCGTGATGGACGAGGAGCACAGCGAGGGCGTGCCGGCGCTGCAGCTCGCGTAGGTACGCCAGGAGCGGGGCGACCTCGCCGCTCGAGTTCTCATCGATCCGGTGCAGGCGGACGAAGGGATCGAGGATCAGCAGTTTCGGCTTAAGGTCCGCGACGGTTCGCTCGAGAGCGTCACGGTCGGCGGGCAGATCGAGGCGCACGGACGGAGCGGTGATCACCTGGATGTCGAGATCCTGCAGGCGGCAGTCGGCCGCGGCGCAGACGCCCTCGAGCCGGGCGCGCACGATATGCAGGGCGTCCTCGGCGGCATAGAGCAACACGCGGCCCGGGGCGGCGACGGGGAAGCGGCGCAGGGCCGGCGCCCCGGAGGCGACCGCGACGGCAAGGTCCAGGGCGAGGAAGCTCTTGCAGCACTTCGGCTCGCCGCCGACGATGCCAACCGCCTCGCTGCTCCAGAGTCCGGTGACGAGCCAGCGGCTCTCGGGCGCTCGGCCCGAGAGCTGCCAGGCGGGTGTGATCGGCAGCGTGCTCACCGCTTGCGTCCAACGACCTTCAGCTGGGCCGGGGTTGGGACGGCGACGGTCTCGAAGAACAGCTGCTCGTCGATCTGACGGGCTTCGCGCTGCGCGGCAAGCGCCAGAAGCTCCCCGGCCAGATTCATCAAGGCGCGCAGGTTCCCCTGCGCATGGTCGCAGAGCGTGGCGATGAGCTCGGGGGTCATGAGCTTGGGCGCCCCGGCCTTCGAGAGCGCGTGCTGCAGGCACTCGCGCAGCTCCTCGGGGGTGGCCCGATCGAGCGCCAGGCGCACGCGCATGCGCGAGTTCAGCGGCAGCAGCTCATCGCTCCTGAAGCGCTCGAGAAGCCGCTGGTCACCGGCGAGCACCACGGTCAGGAGCAGATGCGAGTCCAGACGCGTCGAGGACAGCAAGCGCAGCTCAGCGAGCACCGGAGCGATGACCTCCTGCGCCTCATCGACGATCAACACGGGGCGCGAGAGTGAGGCGTCGATATGCGCCTGCCAGCGACTGCGCAGCACCTTGGCGCCGGCGTGGCGGTTGTGCGGATGGAGTTCCACGCCGAAGAGCTCGCCCATCTCGCGGTAGAAGTCGGCCAGGCCCGCCTGCGGCCGCGACAGTATCCCGACCTGCACGTCGCGCAGGTTCGAGAGCCGCTCGGCGAGCATGCGCAGGGTGGCGGATTTGCCCACGCCCGGTGACCCGGTGACGAGCGCGAACCCGCCCTCATCGATCAGTTGCTCGACCCGCCAGCAGAACGAGTCGACGCGGGGGCTGACGTAGAGGGCATCGGTCGGGACCTCGGCAGCGAAGGGGTTCCACTTGAGGCCGTAGAGCGACAAGAGCTTCTTGTTCATGGATCGTCTTTCTCCTCGGGAGGCTGTTCATCTTTGGGCAGATACGCCGGTGGCAGCCCGGTGGCCGCCTGTTGGGCAAGGAGCTTCTCGAGCAGCGGAGCCACGCCGGTGGCGGTAACCTCGGTCGGGGTCTCGTTCACCGCCGCGCCGCCATGGGAGAGCGGCTCGAGCGGTGCGCGCAGGCCCAAGGCGTTGCGCTGCTTGTCCTGCGGATAGAGTCGGCAGAGGATCCGTCCTGAGCGCTCGTCGACGAGGTGCACCTGGGACAGATCCCAGCTCGCATAGCGCACGGTGAGATCACGCAGATGGCGGTAGCGGCTCGGGACCTCGAAGCGCCGGGCGTCGATGATGATCGTGCCATCGCTCATACGCTGGGTACGCCGCTCGGTGCGGGTGAAGGCGAGCCGCAGAGCGGCGCTCTCGGGGCTGCGACGCAAGACATCGGGGCCTGCGAGGAAGCGCTCGAGCGGGCTCTCACCGGTCTCGGAGTGGGTAGAGCGGTTGTACTCGTACTCGGCCCACGCTTGGGTGGCTTCGTTGAGCCGATCGAGTGTCAGGTCGGCGACACCCTCGAGCATCGCCATGAGACGACCTTCGACCTGACCCCATATAACTTCACACTTGCCGTTCTGATATGGACTGTAAGCGAGAGTGGTTTCGTGGAGGATGCCGAGCCGCGCCAGTCCCTCGGTCACCTCGGCGGCGAGGTTCGCTGCGCCGTTGTCGCTGAGTGCCGACCTCGGCAGCCCGCGCTTGAGCAACGCCTGAGTCAGGCCGTGCGCGACGTTCTGCGCGTTTTCAACGAGATACCACTGCAGATGACACGCCAGGCGGGAGCGGTCATCGATCACGCCGAAGAGCACCGGAGTGACCCACTGCCCGCGTGCAGTCAACACCGGTCGGGAGCCCACATGACAGTCCCAGTGCCAGAGGGTCCCGGGGTACTCGGCCTCGTAGCTGCGCACCTCGCAGCTCATCAGGCGCGCCTCGGCCCGCCGCGCACCGGCGGTGTCGCGCGTGGTCAGTCGCCGGCGCTTGCGCCAGCCCTGGCTCTGGAAGAAGCGCCGGATGCTCGAGTACGACGGTATGGGTCTCAGGGCCGCGTTCCGCTCGCTCTGGGCACGCAAGTTATCGTAATGAAGTTGAGTCGACCAGCTGCCGTGAGCTGCGTACTGCGCGCGCAGCGCCTCGCGCACCGCCAGGCTCACTGAGTCCTGCCGGCCTGCGTCCGAGCGCACCTTGCGGCGCAGAACGCCGACCGGGTCTCGGTTCTCCCGGCGGGCCTGTCGCAGCCAGCGCTCGATCGTGGAGAGACCAAAACGCACCGGCTTGCCGCTCACCGGGTGGCGCCAGGTACGCGCGGCGAGCGCCTTGAGCTCACGCTGCAACTCGCCGCGCTTCGGCGGCGCGGCCAGCAGTTGTCCGATCACGGAGAACCTCAATCGGGCCCACCGCTCATGGACGGAAGGATCTTTCGGCTTGCCCACCTCTGTCTCCCCGTCTGTATCAGGTGGGCGCACCGTAATCGGCACCGCTGCCTGCCCGCGACGGGCATCCTCTGCGGGCGAGGGCCGCGCCGTTATGCAGCGTGCATGGCGGGACTCCCAATACTGATCGGGGATAACCAGCGCAACAGCGACAACAGTCGCTCGGCGCAGGTGCCGGCGAAGCGCTCCAGGAGCGATGCGGGCAATTCCGCCACGGCCACCGGCGGCATGAGTGTCCCGGCAGCCCCACGCCAGAAGCGTGTCTCGGGCAGCGACTCGCACCACCAGCGCCGCCAGCGCATCACGGTATGCCGGCTCGCCCCGACGAGTTCCTGCAGCTCACGCATCCGCCTCGGACTCGCCCCGCAGCGCATCGCCGAGATCAGCACCACGACCGCGAACGGGTATACCTTCGGGCCCAGAAAGCGCACCGAGGGCGGCATGCGCCGCTTGCGACACTCCCGGTTCGCACAGCAGAAGCTGAAGCGCTTGCGATAGTCCTCGCCTACCCCTGCCGGCACGCCACGAGGCTTGCGGGCAAAGTGCCCGACGTGCAGCGCCGCACCACACACCCGGCAGCGCTGCGTCCGCTCGGCGGCGGCCATATCCTCATCCACACGCAGCAATAGCCGGTAAAATGCCGCATCGTTCAATATCCGCTGACACATCGCCGCCGTCTCCCGTAAGTCATGACCAAGCCCGGACGCAATGATCCCTGCCCGTGCGGCAGTGGGCAAAAATACAAGCGCTGCTGCATGGAGAAGGATCAGCAAGCCGAGAGCGCCGCGCTCAAAGCGGCGGCCGAGGCTCGCGCCGCCGCCGCACGGCAGCATGCCCACGATCATGACCACGGCTATCACCACTGCGACTTCTGCGGAGATCTCCTCGAGGATGACGGCGACGAACTGACACGTGACTCCAACGCCGTGATCGATCTGGTGCACGAGGGCAAGCTCGACGAGGCCGAGCAGGCGGCCAGGGCACTCCTTGAGCACTACCCCGAGGTCCATGACGGATACGACCGCCTCGGGATGGTCTATGAGGCGCGCGGCGAGAAGAAGGCAGCCGCAGACTGCTACCGCAAGGTCATCGAGT
>JAJZVF010000216.1 GCA_021845825.1 Pseudomonadota bacterium
CAGCCGCAGATGGCGCTGCAGACGCAGGCCTACACCCGCTTCACGATGACCCAGCCGCTCACCGCGGGCATCGACGTATCATATGATTTCCACTGACGTGCCGGCCGGGCGGGTGCGTCCCGTGAGCGAGACGAACGCTTGCGAAATGCGGTCCGTCGCCCGTGAATTCGCCGCGCTCCGGGCGCGTTCGGACGAAACATGAGCGAAATGCCGGCGGCTCGCCTCGAGATTCACCCTTTTCCCGGTCGCAGCGCGCGCCCTCCGTACTCGCACTGCAAGCGCCGGCTGAGATGCATCGCAGCGGGCGGAGCGTTTGCGCTGATTGCGGCCGGCGCCGCAGCGGCGCATCTGTCCTATGCGAAGAGCGGCTTTCCTGCCGGCTGGGTCGACACCGGCAGGCTCGAGAGCGCCGCGCGTGAGCCCGGCCAGTGGCTCACGGCCGGACGGGATGCCGGTCAGACGTATTATTCGCCGCTGCACGCGATCAACGCGACGAATGTTGCACGCCTGGGCTTCGCCTGGCAGTACCGGTTGGGTCTGCGCCGAGGGCTCGAGGCGACGCCGATCGTCGTCGACGGCGTCATGTATACCTCCGGGCCGTGGGGGTATGTCTACGCCCTCAATGCCGCAACGGGTAAGCCGCTGTGGACATTCAACCCGCAAGTGCCGGGCCGGTACGGCAAGTATGCGTGCTGCGACGTGGTGAACCGGGGTGTCGCAGTCTGGAAAGGGCGGGTCTACGTCGCCGCCTTGAACGGCGATCTTTTCGCGCTCGATGCGCGTACGGGTCGGGTCATCTGGCGCGTGCAGACGCTGCCGCCTCATGCCGCCGGACTGCACTATTACGTGACCGGGGCGCCGATCATTGCGGGCGACGTCGTCGTCATCGGCTACGGCGGGGCGGACTTCAAGGGAACCCGGGGCTCGGTGTCAGCCTACTCGATCGCGACGGGGAAGTTTCGCTGGCGCTTCTACACGGTGCCGCGGAATCCGCAGCTGGGACCGCAAAATCGACCGTACCTGCAGGCGGCCGTGAAGACCTGGCCGTCCGACTACGACTGGGCAATGGGCGGGGGCGCCACGGTGTGGGACGGCCTTGCCTACGATCCGAAGCTTCACCTGGTGTACTTCGGCACGGCGAATGCGTCTCCCTATCACGGGGGGATGAATCCGGCGAAATATGGCGACGAGCTTTACGCCGCATCGATCGTCGCGGTGCACGCCGACACCGGCAGGATGGCCTGGTATTACCAGGAGGTGCCCGCCGAGGGATGGGATTATGATTGCACGAGCCCGCTGGTGCTGACGCGGCTGCTCGTCGACGGCCGCCCTCGACGGGTCATCATGCAGGCGAGCAAGGATGGCTTTCTGTACGTGCTCGATCGAGTCACCGGCAAGGTGCTCTCCGCCAAGACGTTCACGTACGTCAACTGGACCAAGGGCCTCAATCCAAAGACCCATGAGCCGATTCCGCCCTCGATCGACTGGGCGCGCGCTCCGGCGCTCATCTGGCCGAGCCCCATGGGCGGGCACAATTGGCAACCGATGTCGTTCGATCGGAAGACCGGTCTCGTCTACATTCCCGTGATCGACACACCGATGGTGTATGTCAATACGGCCGGCCGCCCGGCCGGACTGATCAAGGGTAGCTTTCATCTGGCGTTCTTTCTTCCCAACCAATATTCGCCAAAAAGCCTGAAAAGTCTCTTCGGACCGTTGCCGTCGCTTCGCGAGCTGGCACGCGGCGGACCGCCGCCGATCAGTCGCGGCTTCATCAAGGCAATCGAGCCGATGACCGGCCGGGTGGTCTGGCAGCGACAGACTGCGAGCGATTGGGACGGCGGGGTGCTCTCTACGGGCGGTAACCTGGTATTTCAAGGCGACGCCGATGGCTATCTCAATGTCTATGCGGCGAATACGGGCAAGCTCCTTAAGCGGATCGACGTCGGCACTTCGATCATGGCGGCGCCCATGACCTACCGGGTGGGCGGGGTGCAGTACGTCTCGGTGATGGCGGGTTACGGTGGCGGCGTGCTGTACGCACCGTTTCCAAAGGCAAGCGCCGCCTACCGGTTCGGTAACGAGGATCGTATCGTCACGTTCCGCCTCGGCGGCGGCGCCACCCCGATCCCGGCGCCTTTCCGCGCGCCGCCGCTTCCCGTGCTGCCGTCGCGCACGGGGACACCGAGGCAGATCGCCCGCGGCAGCGTGCTCTACGACCGATATTGCTCGCGGTGTCATGTATTTGGCCGCGGTCTGCTGCCGGACCTGCGCCGCGCGCCGCCCGCGTTGAGTTCCGCCATCTACGCAATCGTGCTGCACGGCGCCCTCGAGGCGAAGGGCATGGGCCGCTTCAACAACGAACTGACGCACGCCGATGTCGCAGCCATTCAAGCGTATCTGATCGATCAGGCTTGGAAAATGCAATCGGCTCGCGCGTCACGTGCTCGCAATGCTCATCGAGACCCCCGATGAGTCCACTGCCATCCTCGCCGGGGCATGCGGCGATTCGCCTCGTACTGATTCTTGCGCTCTTTCTGGTGGCCGGCGGCTGCAGTGCCCGGGCAGGCACCGGCGCGCCGATAGCGCACAAGCGATTGTGGGAGGTGTTCTTCAATCGCGGCGATGCGGCGGCGGTAGCGGCGCTCTATTCGAGAAATGCCGAGCTCGCCCTGTCCGGGGCACCGCCGATCCGCGGCCGCGATGCCATCCGTGCAGCGCTCACCAGGATGGTGCAATCGGGTGTCAAAGTACGTATCGATGTGGACCGAAGCGCAGCTGCCGGCGACTGGGCGTACTTTTTCGGGCCCTACAGGGTGCTGCGTAGGCGAAAGATCGTCGAGCAGGGCTCCTATCTGGAAGTTTGGCGCCGCCACGGCGCGCGTTGGCTGATT
This sequence comes from Pseudomonadota bacterium, assembly GCA_021845825.1. Taxonomy (GTDB): domain Bacteria; phylum Pseudomonadota; class Gammaproteobacteria; order Steroidobacterales; family Steroidobacteraceae; genus 13-2-20CM-66-19. The sequence continues at coordinate 2,895 of JAJZVF010000216.1, forward strand.
GATCTGGACGTCAATGCAGCGGCTGCGCCGATAGCGCGAAAGTCGCAGAGCCGCTCGGATACCGGACCTCCCCGGCGCCGGCCAGGGAGGTGATTGGTTGGGCGGCAACGGACCGCCGGTGGCCAAGGATACGGTCTAATCGTTATAAGCGCGCTCGCCGTGCTGAGAGAGATCCAGGCCCTCTCGTTCCTGCTCCTCGCTGACCCGCAAACCGATGGTCGCCTGCAGCAGCTTCAGGATCACGTACGTTGCCGCGGCACACCAGAGGGCGGCTGCGGCGACTCCCAGCGCCTGCACCCCTATCTGGCGGATCATGTCCATCCCGGGGGCGTAGCCGACTCCGCCGAAACGCGACGCCACGAACACCCCTGTAAGGACGGTGCCGATCACTCCGCCGACGCCGTGCACCGGCGAGACATCGAGCGAGTCGTCGATGTGGAGCCGGCGCTTGAGAAATTGCGTCGCAAAAAAGCAGACCACGCCGGCGGTGGCGCCGATGACCACCGCGCCGAGCGGTCCAACGAACCCCGATGCGGGTGTGATGGTGCCGAGACCCGCAACCATGCCCGTGGCGATGCCGAGGACGCTCGGCTTGCCGAATTTGAGCCACTCGAGCGCCATCCAGGTGAGCGCTCCGGCGGCCGCGCCGAGCTGGGTCACCAGAATGGCCATGGCCGCCGAGCCGTTGGCGGCCAGTGCGCTGCCGCCGTTGAAGCCGAACCAGCCGACCCAGAGCATGCCCGCGCCGAGAACGGTCAACGACATGTTGTGCGGCGGCATGGCTGTGTGAGGAAAGCCCTTGCGCTCCTTCAGCACCAGAGCGCTCACCAGGGCGCCGACGCCGGCGGTGACGTGCACCACGATCCCACCTGCGAAATCGAGCACGCCCCGCTGCTCGAGCCAGCCGCCGCCCCACACCCAGTGCGCCACCGGCAGATACACTACGATGAGCCAGAGGGCGGAAAACCACAGCATGGCACTGAATTTCATACGTTCCGCGAAGCCGCCGACCATCAATGCCGGAGTGATGATCGCGAACGTCAGTTGGAACATTGCGAAGGCTGCCTCAGGCGTATCACCCCGCAGGGCGTTGCGGCCGATGCCGCCGAACAGTCCGCCGCGCGCAGCGCCGATCAGCGCCTGCGCTGCGCCGCCATTGCTGAACACAAGCCCGTAGCCGCCGGCGAGCCACAGCACACTGACGAGGCAGGTGATCGCAAAGCACTGCATGGCGATCGACAGCACATTCTTGGGGCGCACCAGACCGGAGTAAAAGGCGACCAGCCCGGGCAGGGTCATCGATAGAACGAGTGCCGTGGCGGTCAGCAGCCAGGCGGTGTCCCCGGAGTTGACGGCCACGACGGGCGAGCGGTCCGCGGCGCACGCGAGGGGCGAAACAAGAATGAGCGCA
>JAJZVF010000030.1 GCA_021845825.1 Pseudomonadota bacterium
CCGCCCTTGTGCGCATGCGCCTGGACGCCGGGCGGGGCGCGCAATGGGTGCTGTTCGCGCTGATCCTGGTCTGGTGTGCCGACATCGGCGCCTATTTCGTCGGTCGCCGGTTCGGCCGCCACCGCCTTGCCCCCGAGGTGTCTCCCGGCAAGACCTGGGAGGGCGCCCTCGGCGGGCTCACCGCCAGCGTGCCGGTCGCGGCGCTCGGCAGCTTCTGGTTTCATGTGCCGCTCGGCGGGTTCCTCCCCGTGTGCCTGGCTGCGGTCGTGTTCTCGATCGTGGGGGATCTCACCGAGAGCCTGCTGAAGCGCTTCGCGGGAATCAAGGACAGCGGTACGCTGTTCCCGGGGCACGGTGGGATCATGGACCGGATCGACAGCTTGACGGGCGCGGCTCCCGTGCTGCTACTCGGTCTCACTTTTCTAGGGGTACTGCCATGATCGGAGTGGTCGTTCTAGGTTCCACCGGCTCGATCGGCGAGAGCACCCTCGATGTGCTGGCGCGCCACCCGGATCGCTTCCGCCTGGTGGCGCTCGGGGCTCACCGCAGCGTCGAGAAGCTTGCCCGGCAGATCCTTCGCCATCGGCCTGCCTATGCGGCCCTGGCCGATGAGACGGCGGCGCGCGAGCTGAAGGAAAGACTGGCAGATGCGGCGCCGCAGACCCGGATCCTCTCGGGCCCCGAGGCGCTGCTGGAGCTGGCGACGCTCCCGCAGGCCGGGTGCGTCATGGCGGCCATCGTCGGGGCAGCGGGACTGCCGTCGACGCTGGCGGCCGCGCGCGCCGGCAAGCGTCTGCTGCTCGCGAACAAGGAATCGCTCGTCATGTCGGGCCCTTTGCTGATGCACGCGGTGCGCGAGGGCGGCTCGACGCTGCTGCCGATCGACAGCGAGCACAACGCCATCTTCCAGTGCCTGCCGCATGATGCGCGCGCCGGCGAGGCGCCCGCGGGCGTGCGCCGGCTGCTGCTTACCGCATCCGGGGGACCCTTTCGCGACCTGCCCGCGGAGGCGATCGCCGCAGCCACGCCGGAGGCGGCCGTCGCCCACCCCAACTGGGTGATGGGGCGCAAGATCTCGGTCGACTCGGCCACCCTCATGAACAAGGGGCTCGAGCTGATCGAGGCCTGCTTTCTGTTCGGCCTTACCCCCGAGCGGGTCGACATCGTCATTCACCCCCAGAGCATCGTCCACTCCCTGGTCGAGTACGTCGACGGCTCGCTGCTCGCACAGCTCGGCTCCCCCGACATGCGCACTCCCATCGCGCACGCATTGGCGTGGCCGCAGCGGATGAGCTCCGGCGTGGCGTTCCTCGACCTCGTGAAAACCGCGCGGCTCGAGTTCCGCGCTCCCGATCCGCAGCGCTTCCGCTGTCTGGCGCTCGCGCAATCGGCGGCGCGCGCCGGCGGCCTCGCGCCGGTGCACTTGAACGCCGCCAACGAGATCGCGGTGCATGCCTTCCTCGAGCGCCAGTTGAACTTTCCCGGTATCGCCTCGGTCATTGAGGAGGTGATCACAAGCTGTCCCGCGGGGAAAATCGGCGGATTGGAAGATGTCTTGGCCGCCGACGCGGAGGCGCGACGGCGCGCGCGCGAGTGCATTCGCACCCGCTGCGCGGTCGCGCTTTCGTAAGAGGGCGCCCCCGCATGAACGTCCTCGGGCTCCTCTGGTATGCGCTGTGGTTCGCCGTGGCCGTGAGTCTGCTCGTCACGGTGCACGAGTTCGGCCACTTCTGGGTGGCGAGAAGACTCGGTTTCAAGATCCAGAGGTTCTCGATCGGCTTCGGCAAGCCGCTGCTCTCGAGGCGGTGGGGGCGCGATCAGGTGGAATATTGCCTCGCGCCCATTCCGCTCGGCGGCTACGTCAAGATGCTGGATGAGCGCGAAGGGCCGGTGGCGGCCGAGGATCTGCCGCGCTCCTTCACCCGCCGACCGCCCTACCAGCGCATCCTGGTGCTGCTCGCGGGGCCGGCGTTCAACTTCCTGTTTGCCATCGTGGTGCTCGCCGGGATGCTTTGGGCGAGCGGCGTGACGCGCTTGGCGCCGGTCGTCGGCCGCGTCGCCGCCGGCTCGTTCGCCGCGCGTGCGGGCCTGCAGCCCGGGGACCGGATCGTGTCGATCAACCGGGAGCCGGTCGACAGCCAGCGGCAAGTGACGTTCGAGCTCCTCGAGGTGATGAGCGGCAACGGCCAGGCGCATCTCGAGGTGCGCCGTGCGGGGGCAGTGCACGAGGTCGATTTGAGCGTCACCAACCCGGCGACCCGGCGTGCTTTGACCGCGCCCTCGGGGCCTACGGAGCTGTTCAGGGGCCTGGGGTTTCAGTTCTGGATGCCGCCCATGCCGGCGGTGATCGGCGCGGTCACCCCCGGCGGCCCGGCGGCCCGGGCGGGACTGCAGGCCGGCGATCGGATCCTCGCCGTGAACGGGCATCCGGTCGGGAATTTCGCGCAACTGGTGGCCGCGATCAGCCCGAATCCCGGCAAGACGCTCGCCGTGACCTATCGGCGCGGCAAGCTCGTGCGCACCGTGGAGATCACGACGGCGAGCGTCAGGGTCGGCGGCAAGCGCATCGGGCGGATCGAGGCCGAAGGACGGCTCGCATTCACCTATCCTGCGGCCATGCTGCGCCACGTGACGCTCGGGCCGCTCACGGCCCTGGGTCATGCCGCGCACCGGGTGTGGTCGATGACGGCGCTGCAGGCGCATCTGCTGTGGCGCATGCTGCTCGGGGACGTGTCGCTCGCGAACTTGAGCGGTCCGCTGTCGATCGCCGAGTATGCCGGCCAGTCGGCGAGCGCCGGAGTGAGCTCCTTTCTCGGCTTCCTCGTGCTGATCTCGCTGTCGCTCGGCTTCCTTAACCTGCTGCCGATTCCGATCCTCGACGGCGGGCAGATCCTCTTCCAGCTCATCGAATGGGTGAAGGGCGGACCGCTGTCGGAGCGGGCGCAGATCCTCGGGCAGCAGGTGGGCATCGCGCTGCTGTTCCTGCTGGGGGCGGTGGTGATTTTCAACGACATCGCGCGCATCGCGCGCCAGTTAAATTGACCGCTGATTGACAACCACGCCGGACCCTCGAGGTCCGCTACTCCCCGCGCGGCGCGCGCTGCGCGGGGAACCGGGGGATGCTTACGTGATTGATGCAATAGACTGGGGACGAATGTTGGCAACGCCGATGATTCAAGCCGATGTCCCGGCGGTGTGCGCCGTATGAAGCGACGTGTCGCGCTGCTCTCGGCCGCGCTCGCCGTGCATGCGGCCATGGCTCTCGCCCGCAGCGACATCCCGCCCTCGGCGTCGAACTTCGTCGTGGGCAACATCAAGGTGGAGGGCCTGCAGCGGATCTCCGCCGGGACGGTTTTCAACTACCTGCCGGTCAACATCGGCGACCATCTGACCGCCCGCAAGGTGCGCGAGGCGATCCGCGCGCTGTATTCGACCGGGTTCTTCCGCGACGTGGAGCTGCGCCGCCAGGGCAACACGCTGATCGTGGTGGTGCTCGAGCGGCCGTCGATCGAGAGCTTCACCGTCAAGGGCAACAAGGCGATCAAGACCAAGCAGCTGATGAAATCGCTGCGCAACGTGGGACTCGCCCCGGGGAAGATCTTCGACCGCTCGACGCTGCAGAACGTCACCGAGTACCTCACCGACATGTACTACGGGCGCGGCAAGTACGGGGTGCGCATCAATACCAAGGTGACGCCGGAGAGCGGCAACCGGGTGAAAATCGCCATCAACATCGACGAGGGCGGCCGGGCGGTGATCCGCTCGATCAACATCGTCGGGGACAAGAGCTTTCCGCAGGCGCGGCTGCTCGCGCAGTTTCACCTGAAGACGCCGAACTGGCTGTCCTGGTACAAGCAGGACGACCGCTACTCCCGCCAGACGCTCAAAGGCGACCTGGAGCGGCTGCGCGACTTTTACATGAACCGCGGCTATGCGGACTTTCGCATCCGCTCGACGCAGGTGCAGATCAGTCCCAACAAGAAGAACATCTTCATCACCATCGCCATCAAGCAGGGGCCGGTGTTCAGGATCTCGAAGATCAAGCTCGCCGGCACGTTCGTCGTGCCGGAGGCGCAGCTTCGGCGCCTGGTGACGGTGCGCCCCGGGCAGGTCTTCGACCGCGAGCGCATCACCGACACGCAGAAGCTCATCCAGAACCGACTCGGGGCCTATGGCTACGGCTTTGCCAAGGTGGATCCGGTCCCGACGCCCGATAACAAGACCCACCAGGTGGAGCTCACCTTCTTCGTCGATCCGGGCGACCGGGTATACGTGCGCAAGGTCACCTTCTCGGGCGAGACGGCGATCGACGATGTGGTCTTGCGGCGCGAGCTGCGCCAGCTCGAGGGCGGCTGGCTCTCGAACGTGGCGCTCGAGCGCTCCAAGATGTTCATCCAGCGGCTGCCGTACGTGAAGAACGTGAGCTACAGCACCCATCGGGTGCCGGGCTCGCCCGATGAGGTCGACGTCGATTACAAGATCAAGCAGGGACCGGCCGCGCAGCTCTCCGGCGGCATCGGCTACTCGGGCCTGTACAAGCTGATGCTGAACGCGAGCTTCGCCGATGCCGACTTCCTCGGCACCGGCAACCGCCTGTCGGTCAATCTCTCCGGCGGCGCGTTCGACAAGACCTACTCAGTGAGCTACACCAACCCCTTCATCACCATGAACGGGGTGTCGCAGACGCTGCAGGCGACCTACAGCGACGTCACGCAGTTCGTGTCGTCCTCCTCGCAATTCGACTCCAAAACCCTCGATGCGGGGCCGAGCTGGAGCTATCCGATCAGCGAGTTCCAGTACCTCACCTTCGGGGCGGCCTTCGAGGACGCCCGGCTCCTCACCACTTCCCAGGGCAGCGCGACGCAGGCCATCCAGTGGGTGCAGGACAACGGCAGCCCGTACAACCAGCTGGTGCACCAGGACTATTACAACAACGACTTCGTGCTGTACGGCACGAACTTCAACGACGTGCAGTTGATGGCCGGCTGGGGCATCGACGATCGCAACCGCACGCTGTTCGCGACCCGGGGCATGATGGCCTCCCTCAGCATGAGCGCGACCGTGCCGACCGGCAGCGTCGAGTACTGGGTCGGCAGCGCCCGCTACCTGCAGTACGTGCCGCTGTGGCGACACCATCTGACCCTCGCGTTCCACGAGTCGGTCGATTACGGCTCCGCCTTCGGCCACACGACCGGGCTGCCGCCTTACCGGCTGTTCTTCGGCGGCGGTCCGGACTCGGTGCGTGGATACCGGGAGGCGTTTCTCGGGCCGCGCGACAATTTCGGCAACCCCTATGGCGGCAACTTCGACATCGTGAGCCAGAACGATCTGCTGCTGCCCATGCCGGCCAAGTGGCGCCACAGCGCCCGGGTGGCCCTGTTCTTCGACATGGGCAATGTCTTCTACACCGGCAATCGCATCAAGTTCTACGGACCGGCGGGCTTGCCGGTGACCTACCATCTCACCGGCTGGGGGAGCCTGAAGCGCTCGGTGGGCCTCGCGGTGGAGTGGCTCTCGCCCATGGGCCTGTTCCAGTTCAGCTATGGCGTCCCGCTCAATTCCACCCATTACAATCTGGCGAGGAATCAATGGGGCGATCAGACGAGCGGCTTCCAGTTCACGGTCGGGCAGGCTTTCTGAGGGCGCGCAGCGGCGAACCGGTACGCGGCCGGGCCGCGGCCCGCCGCCCGCGCCGCCGGCGAAGAGGCCGGGACGCACACCGGCCGTAGTGGTAGCATTGCCGGCTCCAGCGGCCGGCGGCGGCCTATTATTAATATTATTTCATTCCATTGCATCCGAGGTGGGTTTCCGTGAAGCGCTTGAGCAGAAGCAGTTCGGTCGTTGTGATGATCGCCGCCGGCGTAATGGCCGTGGCAATGGCTACGGCGAGCGCGCAGGCCGCCGGGATCAAGGTCGCCGTGGTCGATTACCTCGCGCTCGTGCAGGCCTCGCCGCAGTACCGCTCGGCCATCGCGACGCTGCGCACGCAGTTCCTGCCCGAGCAGAAGCATCTGCAGGCCGAGGCGACGGCGCTGAAGACCAAGCAGGCGACGCTGCAGCGCAATGCGGCGACCATGACTCAGGACCAGATCGAGCAGGCCGAGCTCAATCTGCGCGAGAAGGCGCAGGCGTTTCAGCAGGAGCAGGTGTCGGTCGAACGGGCCCTCAACACCCGCCGCAACGAGCTGATGTCGAAGGTGCAGAAGACGCTGGTGAGTGTCGTACAGACCTACGCGCAGCGTCACGGGTACAACCTTGTGCTCTCCTCGGGCGCGGTGCTGTACGCCGACGGCACGATCGATATCACTCCCGCCCTCCTCAAAGAGCTCAAGGGCCCTGCCGCCCACTAGCGCTCGATTCCCTCCATGGGCGTCTCGATCGGGGAGCTCGCAGTCCAATTCGGCTGCGAGCTGCGCGGCGATCCGGGCGTGGTGGTAGAGCGTGTGGCGACGCTGGCGGCCGCCGACGAGCGCTCGGTGGCGTTTCTCGCCAATCCGCGCTATCGGCGCGAGCTCATCGGCACCCGCGCCGGGGCGGTCGTGCTCGCTGCCGAAGCCGCCGCCGCCTGCCCGGGGGCGGCGCTGGTCTGCGGCAATCCGCACGCTACCTACGCACGGATCGCGGCGGTGCTGCACCCTTTGCCCGCCGGGCCCGCCGGCATCCATCCATCGGCGGTGGTATCGCCGCAGGCGCGGGTGGATCCCAGCGCGCACGTCGGTGCGCTCAGCGTGATCGGCGCGGACGCCACGGTCGGCGCACGCGCCTTCATCGGCCCTCAGTGCCTGATCGGGGAGTGCGCTGTCGTCGGCGAGGACGTGCGTCTGGTCGGCCGCGTGACGTTGTGTCGCGGTGTCGAGGTCGGCGCCCGCACGGTGATCCAGCCGGGTGCGGTGATCGGCGGTGACGGCTTCGGCTTCGCGCAGGAGCAGGGCCGGTGGATCAAGGTTCCGCAGATCGGCACGGTGCGCGTGGGTTGCGATGTGGAGATCGGCGCCAATACCACGGTCGATCGGGGGGCCATCGAGGACACGGTGATCGAGGAGGGGGTCAAGCTCGATAACCTGATCCAGATCGGTCACAACGTGCGCGTGGGGGCGCACAGCGCACTCGCGGCCTGCGTCGGGGTGTCCGGCAGCACCAGCATCGGGCAACGGTGCATGATCGGCGGCCAGGTCGGCATCGGAGGTCATCTCACGATCAGCGATGATGTGATGATCACCGGCTGCACCATGGTCAGCCACTCGATCAGCAGCCCCGGGGTATACTCCGGCGGCATTCCGTTCGAGGATGCCTCCACCTGGCGCCGGCTGGTCGGGCGCTTCAAGCGCCTGGAGTCCTTCGCCGCGCGGCTGAAGGCGCTCGAGCGCCGTCCGGGCGGCCCCCCTGATCAGGAAGAGGATGATGACTGAGCTGCCACTCGATATTCATGGTGTCCTTAGGCTGCTGCCCCACCGCTATCCGTTCCTTCTGGTCGACCGCGTGCTCGAGTGGCACACCGGACAGAGCATCCGGGCGTTGAAAAACGTGACCTACAACGAGCCGTTTTTCACCGGGCACTTTCCGGTGCGCCCGGTCATGCCGGGCGTGCTCATCATCGAGGCACTCGCCCAGGCCGCCGGCATCCTGATCTTCCACAGCCAGGGCGGTCCGCCGGAGGACCATACGCGGTTTTATTTCGTCGGCATCGACAAGGCGCGCTTCCGCAAGCCGGTCGAGCCCGGCGATCAGCTCATTCTCGAGGCCGAGGTGGAGCGCTGCCTGCGGGGCATCTGGAAATTCTCCTCCCGTGCGCGTGTCGGGGAGAGCGAGGTGGCGCACGCGGAGATCATGGTGACGCCGGAGGCCGGCAAGTGATTGACCCGCAGGCCGTCGTCTCGCCGAGGGCGGAGCTGGCAGCGGATGTGACGGTGGGGCCCTTCAGCGTCATCGGCCCCGGGGTGAGCATCGGACCGGGCACCGTGGTGGGCCCCCATGTGGTCATCAACGGCTCGACCGCCATCGGCGCGGACAATCGGATCTTCCAGTTCGCTTCCATCGGCGATGCGCCCCAGGACAAGAAGTACCGCGGCGAGCCGACTCGCCTCGAGATCGGCGACCGCAACGTGTTTCGCGAGAGCTGCACCGTCAATCGCGGCACGGCCCACGATCAGGGCGTGACCCGCATCGGGGACGACAATCTGTTCATGGCGTACTCGCACGTGGCTCACGACTGCACCGTCGGCAGCAACGTCGTGTTCGCCAACTGCGCCGCCCTCGGCGGACACGTGGAAATCGGCGACTGGGTCATCCTCGGGGGCCTCACGGCCGTTCACCAGTTCACCAAGATCGGGGCGCACGCGTTTCTCGCAGGCGGGGCGATCGTGACGCGCGATGTCCCCCCGTATGTCATGGTGGCGGGCAATCCCGCGGTGCCCCACGCCGTCAACACCGAGGGCTTGAAGCGCCGCGGATTCGACGCCGCCCAGATCCGCAACATCCGCGAGGCTTACCGCACGCTGTACCGCAGCGAGCTCAAGCTGAGCGAGGCGCTCGATCGGCTCGATGCGCGCGGCGCCGAGCGGCCGGAAGTACGGGTTTTCGTCGATTTCATTCGACGCTCGGAACGTAGCATCGTCAGATGACCGCGCCCGTGGAAGTGACCGCGGACGGGCCCGAGCTCGTGCGGCCGCTGCGCATTGGTGTCATCGCCGGGGAATCCTCCGGCGATCAGCTCGGGGCGGCCCTGATCGATGCGTTGCGCGAGCGGCACCCCGATGTGCAGTGCTTCGGGGTCGCCGGCCCGAAGATGATCGGCGCCGGCTGCGAGGCGTGGGCGCACGCCGAGGAGCTTGCCGTGATGGGCTTTACCGAGGTGCTGCCGCACTTGCCGCGCATCCTGCGCCTGAGGGCCGAGCTCACCCGGAGGTTTCTCTCGATGCGGCCCGATGTGTTCGTCGGGATCGATGCGCCGACTTTCAACCTCGGTGTCGCACGGCGCCTGAAGGACCAAGGCATCAGAACCGTCCAGTACGTCGCTCCGCAGATCTGGGCCTGGCGCCAGGGCCGGGTGCGCAAGATCGGCCGCGCCTGCGATCTGGTGTTGTGTCTGCTGCCGTTCGAGACCGGCTTTTACACCGAGCACGGCGTGCGCGCGGTGTTCGTGGGCCATCCGCTTGCCGACCAGATCCCGCTCGAAGTCGATCGCGACGCCGCGCGGGCCGCGCTCGATATTGACGCCGGCGCCACCGTCGTTGCGCTTCTGCCGGGCAGCCGGGTCGGGGAGGTCGAGCGGCTGGGCCGGGATTTCATCGAGGCGGCCGCCTGGCTCGCCGCACGATGTCCCGACATGCGCTTCATCGCGCCCATGGCCACCGCACGCGTTCATGAGATTTTTGAGAGGAAGCTGTCGGAAGTTACTGATAAGCCTAATATTATTTTGCTCGACACCCAGGCTCAGCGGGCGCTTGCCGCCTGCGATGCGGCCCTGGTCGCCTCCGGAACCGCTACACTGGAGACCCTGCTCACGCGCCGGCCGATGGTCGTGGCGTATCGGCTGGGTCCGGTGACAGCGTTTCTGCTTCGTAGGCTCCGGCTGGTCAAGGTGCCGTACTTCTCGCAACCGAACCTGCTGGTCGGACGGGCGCTCGTGCCGGAGCTGCTGCAGGAGGGTGTGAGCGGCGAGGCGCTCGGCTCGGCGCTGCTGCAGCGACTCGGCGATGAGGCCTACCGCAGTGAGCTGGCCGGTGAGTTCGAGGCCGTGCACCGGCGCTTGCGCATGGGCGGCGCCGGCCGGGCGGCGGATGCGATTCTGCAGTGTCTTCGGGGTGTGGGGTCAGCCGGTGATGCGGTACGAGAGAGCGATCCGTGTGCCAGCCCGTGAGGCCGAGGATCGTCTCGCCGGGGTCGACGAGGCCGGGCGCGGGCCGCTTGCGGGACCGGTGGTGGCGGCCGCGGTGATCCTCGATCCGCGCCGGCCGATCGAGGGCCTGGCCGATTCGAAAACACTCTCCGCGCGCGCGCGCGCGCGCCTCGCGAGCCTCATCCGCGAGCGGGCGCTCGCCTGGTCGATCGCCTCGAGCGGGCGCGAGGAGATCGACCGGCTCAACATCCTCGAGGCGACCCTGCTTGCCATGAGCCGCGCGGTGCAGGGGCTTGCGGTGCGTCCGACACACGTGCAGGTCGACGGCGATCGTGCGCCGCGGCTCGATGATCCGGCTTGCAGCCTGCAGACCGTCATCCGGGGCGATGCGACGGTGGCGGCCATCAGCGCCGCATCGATTCTCGCGAAGGTCCATCGTGACGGGCTGATGGCGGCGCTCGATGAGCGCCATCCGGGGTACGGTTTCGCGGCGCACAAGGGCTATGGCACCGCGGCCCATCTGGCAGCCCTGCGCCGGCTCGGACCCTCGCCCGAGCACCGCCGCTCCTTTGCGCCGGTGCGGGCGCTTCTGGAACCGGGGCCATGAGCCGCCCGCCGACAGTGGGGCCGGAGCATTCCCTGCAGTCGACTGTGCAGGGACGCCGCCGGTACGATCCGGTACGGTCGCGCGGCGCACTCGCGTCGCCCGCTGCGCCGCCGGGCGCCCCGGCGAGCGATGCGGGCGGGCGCCTTCCCGACTTACCCGAGCGAGTGTCGTGAGCGGTTTCGTCCATCTGCGCCTGCACACCGAGTACTCGCTGATCGACAGCGTGGTGCGCGTGCCCGAGTTGATCGCTGCCGCCGCCGCCGCGGGCATGCCGGCCGTCGCCATCACCGATGAGAGCAATCTCTTTGCGATGGTCAAGTTCTACCGCCAGGCGCTCGCCGGCGGCATCAAGCCCATCATCGGCGTCGATCTGTACGTGCGCGAGAGCGGCGAGCACCAGCAGCCGACGCGCATCACGCTGCTGTGCCAGTCGCAGACCGGGTATCGCAACGTGACACGGCTCGTGAGCCGCGCGTACCGCGAAGGCCAGCAGCGCGGCGCGCCGATGATCGATCGCGACTGGCTCACCGCCGAGACCCTGCAGGGCCTCATCGCGCTCTCCTGTGCCGCCGAGGGGGATGTCGGGCGCGCGCTCCTCAACGGCCGCGAGGCCGAGGCCGAACGCGCCCTCGATCAGTGGCTCGCGCTGTTACCGGACCGGTACTACATCGAGCTGCAGCGCCTCGGGCGGCCCGACGAGGAACACTACATCGGCGCCGCTGTGAGCCTCGCGGCGCGCCGTGGCGTGCCCGTCGTCGCAACCAACGACGTGCGCTTCCTTAAGTCCGAGGACTTCGAGGCGCACGAGGCGCGTGTGTGCATACACGATGGGACGCTGCTCGCGGACCCGGCCAGGGTGCGCCGCTATACGCCGCAGCAGTACCTGCGCTCGCCGCAGGAGATGGCGCGGCTGTTCGCAGACATCCCGGAAGCGCTCGCCAACTCCGTGCAGATCGCGCGCCGCTCGACGCTCGTGCTCGAGCTCGGACGCCCGCGCCTGCCGCCTTATCCGCTGCCCGGCGGGATGAGCGCCGAGGAGTTCCTGCGCGCGCAGGCCGCCGCCGGGCTCGAGCGGCGCCTGCAGGAAATGGCGCACGCGCCGGCCGGGGCGCACGCCGCGGGCCGCGAGGGCTACGACAAGCGCCTGCGGACCGAGCTCGAGGTCATCTGCCAGATGGGCTTCGCCGGCTACTTCCTGATCGTCGCCGACTTCATCCGCTGGGCGCGCGAGAACGGCGTGCCCGTAGGTCCCGGGCGCGGCTCCGGCGCCGGCTCGCTCGTCGCCTACAGTCTGGCGATCACCGATCTCGATCCGCTGCGCTACGATCTGCTGTTCGAGCGCTTCCTGAATCCGGAACGTGTTTCCATGCCCGACTTCGACGTCGACTTCTGCATGGAAGGGCGGGATCGCGTCATCGAGTACGTCGCTCAGCGCTACGGGCGCGAGCGTGTTTCGCAGATCATCACCTACGGCACCATGGCGGCCAAGGCAGTGGTGCGCGACGTCGGCCGGGTGCTCGGCATGAGCTACGGCTACGTCGACAAGATCGCCAAGCTCATTCCCTTCGAGCTCGGGATCACGCTCGATGAGGCGCTCGAGAAAGAGCCCGAGCTCAAGAAGCTCTACGAGACCGAGGAGGACATGCGCACGCTCATCGATCTGGCGCGCTCGCTCGAGGGCCTCACGCGCAACGCCGGCATGCACGCCGGCGGCGTGGTGATCGCCCCCTCGGTGCTCACCGACTTCGCGCCCCTTTACTGCGATGAGTCCGGCGGCAGCCTCGTCACCCAGTTCGACAAGGACGATGTGGAGGCCGCCGGCCTGGTGAAGTTCGACTTCCTGGGTCTGCGCACCCTCACCGTCATCGATCACGCGGTCGCCAGCATCAACCGCGGCCGTGCCGCGCAGGGCGAGCCGCCGCTCGATATCGCCAGGATACCGCTCGATGACGCGGCCACGTACGACAAGGTATTCAAGACCGCGCAGACGGTAGCGGTATTCCAGTTCGAATCGAGCGGCATGCAGCGCCTGCTGAAGGATGCGAAAGCCGACCGCTTCGAGGACCTCATCGCCCTCGGGGCGCTGTTTCGGCCGGGACCGATGGAGCTGATCCCGGAGTTCGTCGCCTGCAAGCACGGCAAGAGGCCGCAGTACCTGCACCCGGACATGCAGGAGGTGCTCGGGGTCACCTACGGCGTGTTCGTCTACCAGGAACAGGTGATGCAGATCGCCCAGCGCCTGGCCGGCTACACCCTCGGCGGCGCCGACCTGCTGCGGCGCGCCATGGGCAAGAAAAAGCCCGAGGAAATGGCCAAGCAGAGAAGCGTGTTCGTCGCGGGCGCCACCGCGCGCGGCATCGGCGCGGGCACCGCGAACGCGGTGTTCGACCAGATGGAGAAGTTCGCCGGCTACGGTTTCAACAAGAGCCACGCCGCCGCCTATGCGCTGCTCTCGTATCAGACCGCATACCTCAAAGCGCACTATCCGGCGGCGTTCATGGCGGCGGTGCTGTCGGCGGACATGGAGCACACCGACAAGGTCGTCACGTTGATCCATGAATGCGCCCGCATGCAGCTCGAGGTGCGCCCGCCCGATGTCAATTCCTCCCGCTACGAGTTCGCCGTCGAGGCGCAGGGGGCCATCCGCTACGGCCTCGGCGCGGTCCGCGGGGTGGGCCGCGGTGCCGTGGAGGCGATCGTGGCCGAGCGCGAGGCCCGCGGGCCGTTCGCCACCCTGGAGGACCTGTGCCGGCGGCTCGATCTGCAGAAGATCAACCGCCGGGTGCTCGAGGCGCTGCTGCGCTCGGGCAGCCTCGATTCGCTCAAGGCCAATCGCGCCACGCTCATGGACCGGCTCCCGGCGGCCATCCGGCTCGGCGAGCAGGACTCGAAGGCCCTCGCGGCCGGTCAGGACGATCTGTTCGGGCTCGCGACCGGCCCGGTACCCGTACCGGCGGCGCCGGCGGCCGCGCCCGCGCTGCCGGAGTGGCCCGAGGCGGTGCGCCTCGCCGGCGAGCGCGAGACGCTCGGCCTGTATCTCACCGGCCATCCGCTCAAGCGGTTCGAGCCGGGGCTCGCCGCGGTGGTGTCGCATCGGATCGGGGCCCTGGTGAGCGAGCGCCCCGTGGCGGGGATCGAGGGGCGTTTCGGCGGCGGCAAGCCCGTCACGGTGGCGGGCCTGATCGAGGAGGTCCGCAAGCGCGGGCCGCGCTTCATCCTCACGCTCGATGACGGCACCGGCAGGCTCGAGGCGAGCCTGTTCGAGGAGACCTATCAGCAACAGCGCGATCTGCTCGTCAAGGACGGGTTGGTTCTCGCCGAGGGCCTGTTGCGTTTCGATGATTTCTCCGACGGCTGGCGGCTCAATCTGCGCAGTCTCACCGATCTCGGCAAGGCACTCGAGCGCCAGGCCCGCCGCATCCTCATCAACTGGCCGGCGGGCGCCGATCACGGCGCGCTGCAGCGCCGGCTCGGGGAGCTGCTCGAGCGCTTCCGGCCGGGACCGTGTCCGATCGTGGTCGAGTACGCGGGCGCAGGTGCGCGGGGGCGGCTCGCGCTCGCCCGCGAGTGGTCGGTGAGGCCCTGCGCAGAGCTGCTCGAGGCGCTCGAGGCGCTGCTCGGCGGCGGAGCCGTGCAAGCGCTGTATGCCGCGCCGCTCGCCGGCGCACAGCTGTCGGCGGACGGTTAGCGAGCTTGCGCGCGGACCGCCGCCGCCGGCACCTTCACTTGCGCACGGCGCGGTCCGCCCGTACCCTCGCGCGCAGACCGCAACAGCCCCGGTAAAGCGCATGGCCGTCGCCTTTCTCGATTTCGAACAACCCATCGCCGAGCTCGAAGCGAAAATCGAGGAGCTCCGGCACGTCACCTGCGACCCCGAGGTGAACATCGAGGAGGAGATCGCGCGCCTGCAGGCGAAGAGCCGGCAGCTGACGGGCAGCATTTTCGCGAGCCTCACCCCCTGGCAGATCACCCAGCTCGCGCGCCATCCGCACCGTCCCTACACACTCGATTACGTGAATGCCATCTGCACGGACTTTCACGAGCTGCACGGCGACCGGATGCTCGCCGACGATCAGGCGATCGTCGGCGGGCTCGCGCGCATCGAGGGGCACGCGCTGCTGGTCATCGGCCACCAGAAGGGTCGCGACACCAAGGAGAGGGTGCGTCGCAACTACGGCATGCCGAGGCCGGAGGGCTATCGCAAGGCGCTGCGTCTGATGCGCCTCGCCGAGCGTTTCGGCCTGCCGCTCCTCACCCTGATCGACACCCAGGGCGCCTATCCGGGCGTGGGCGCGGAGGAGCACGGGCAGAGCGAGGCGATCGCCCGCAACCTCCAGGAGATGTCGCGGCTCGCCGTGCCCATCGTCTCGGTGGTGACGGGCGAGGGCGGCTCGGGCGGGGCGCTCGCGATCGGGGTGTGCGACCGGCTGTTGATGCTGCAGTACAGCATTTACTCGGTGATCTCGCCCGAGGGCTGTGCGTCGATTCTGTGGAAAAGCCAGGAGAAGCGGGAGGCGGCGGCCGAGGCGCTCAACATGACGGCCGACCGGCTCGAGAAGCTCGGCCTGGTGGACGAGGTCCTCGAGGAGCCGCTCGGCGGAGCGCATCGTGATCCGGCGGCGATGTCCGTGCGGCTCAAGACCGCGGTGCTCGCGCATCTCGATGCGCTCGAGGCGATGCCGCGCGAGGCGTTGCTCGAGGCGCGCGCCCGCCGGATCGCCTCCTTCGGGGTGTTCAGCGAGAGCGGCTCGTGAGCAGCGCTCACCCCCGCGGACGCCGGCGGGTGAGCCGGGCCTTCGGCCCCGAGTGGCTGCTCGAGCGTCTCACGCGGCTGCTGCCCGGCTTCCCCGAGGTGTCGGTCTGTGTCGCCTTGAGCGGCGGGGTCGATTCGACCGCGCTGCTCGCGGCGCTCTCGGCCGCGCGGCCGCCGCAGCTGAGACTGCGAGCCGTGCATGTCGATCACCGCCTGCAGCCGCACTCGCGGCGCTGGAGCGCCCATTGCCGGCGCCTGGCGCGCACTCTGGGGGTGCCGCTGAGCGTCGCGACCGTCACGGTGAAGCGCGAGGCGGGCGGGTCGCTCGAGGAAGCGGCGCGCATCGCCCGGTATCGATGTCTCGCCGGGCAGCTGCGGCACGGGGAGGCGCTGCTCGTGGCGCACACCGGCGACGATCAGCTCGAGACGGTCCTGCTGCAATTGTTTCGCGGCTGCGGGCTGGCGGGGCTCGCGGCGATGCCCGCGACCGCGCCTTTCGCGGCCGGGTTGCTCGTGCGGCCGCTCCTCGAGTGCACGCGCACCGAGATCGAGTCCTGGGTGCGCGGCCGGGGCCTGGCGTGGGTCGAGGACGAGTCGAATGCCGATGAGCGCTTCGATCGCAATTATCTGCGACGGCGGGTGTTACCGGCGGTGCGCCAGCGCTGGAGCGGGGTGGCGGCGGCGGTCGCCCGCTCGGCGCGCCACGCCGCCGAGGCGCAGCAATTGCTCGAGTCCCTGGCCCGCGCCGACGTCGAGCGCGCTAGCGACGGCTCCGCGCTCTCGGCGAAGGCGCTGCGCGCGCTGCCGATGCCGCGACGGCGCAACGCGCTGCGATTCTGGATCGCAGCGCGCGGCCGGGTGGCGCCCGACACGCGCCGCCTGGAGGAGATCGCCGGCTCGGTGATCGACGCCCGGCCCGATGCGCATCCGTCTGTCGAATGGGGCGGCACGCGCCTCGAGCGGTACGCGGACCGGCTGTCGATCGGCGAGGCGGGCCTGCCGTCGCAGGCGCAGCGGGCCGCCCCGGAGCTCGCCTGGGACATGCGCGCCTCGCTGCGCTGCGAGCTGCCGCAGGAGCGGGGCGCGCTCGAGCTCGCCCCCGATCCGCACGGTCCGCTCGATCTCGATGCGCTGCCGGCGCGGCTCAGCGTGCGCTGGCGGCGCGGCGGGGAGCGGCTGCGCGTGCGCCGCGGCGGAGCGCGTCGCGCGCTGAAGAGCCTGCTGCAGGAAGAGCGGGTACCGCTGGCGGAGCGGGCGCGCATGCCGCTGATCTTCGGCGACGGCGGGCTGATCGCCGCCGGTGATCTGTGGCTCGATGCGTCCGTGCGCGCCGGACCGGGGACTCGCCGGCGCGGCCGGCTGATCTGGCAGAGGACACCGCCCATACAACGCTGAGGCGGGCTTCCTCGGTGCCGAATCACTCCCTTCGAGCAGCCTTGCCCGGCCGCCTTGAGTCCGCGGCGAGCCGCTGACTCCGCCGGCTTGCGGTACCTGCGGCGCGGCCCGGAGCGCGCAGGGCGCGCCCGCTTTGTGCGCACCCGGACCGCCTCGCCCGGCGCGAGTGCTGCGGCCGCGCGCGATGTGCTATCCTGTTCTCCCGTCGTTCCCGGGCTTCAGGCTCCGACATTGATCTCACAGCGGCGGGTCATCCTCAACGCATTCTTCCTATGACGCGATTCGTATTCGTCACCGGCGGCGTCGTGTCCTCATTGGGCAAGGGCATCGCGAGCGCCTCGCTGGGCGCGATTCTGGAAGCCCGCGGGCTGAAGGTCGCGATGGTCAAGCTCGATCCGTACATCAATGTCGATCCGGGCACGATGAGTCCCTTCCAGCACGGGGAGGTATTCGTCACTCAGGACGGCACCGAGGCGGATCTTGACCTCGGGCATTACGAGCGCTTCGTGCGCACCACCACGGGGCGCAACAGCAACTTCACCACCGGGCGCATCTACGAGCGGGTGATCGCCAAGGAGCGCCGCGGCGACTATCTCGGCGCCACGGTCCAGGTGATCCCGCACATCACCGATGAGATCAAGCGCAGCATCGAGCTCGGGGCCGAGGGGGCCGATGTGTGCATGGTGGAGATCGGCGGCACCGTGGGCGACATCGAATCGCTCCCCTTTCTCGAGGCCATCCGCCAGATGGGCGTGGAGCTCGGGCGAAGCCGCTGCGTCTACATGCACCTCACGCTGGTGCCGGTGGTCGGGGGCTCCGGGGAGATCAAGACCAAGCCCACGCAGCACTCGGTGAAGGAGCTGCGCGGCATCGGCATCCAGCCGGATGTGCTGCTGTGCCGCTGCAAGCACCCGTTGCCGGAGGAGCAACGGCGCAAGATCGCGCTGTTCACCAACGTCGAGGAGCGCGCCGTCATCTCGGCGGTGGATGCCGACGATATCTACCAGATCCCCATGCTGCTGCACGAGCAGGGACTCGATGACATCGTGGTCGGCAAGCTCGGGGTCACGGCGCCGCCGACCGACCTGGCCGACTGGCGCCAGGTGGTCAACGCCAAGGCGAGTCCGGACGGGCAGGTGGACATCGCCATGGTGGGCAAGTACGTGCAGATCCGCGACTCGTACCTGTCTTTGCACGAGGCGCTGATGCACGGCGGATTGAAGACCCGCACGCGTGTCAACATCCACTACATCGAGTCCACCGAAATCGAGCGGCACGGCACGCACGCCTTGCAGGGGATGGACGCGATTCTCGTGCCCGGCGGCTTCGGCGAGCGGGGCATCGAGGGCAAGATCCTCTCGGCCCGCTACGCCCGCGAGCACGGCGTGCCCTACCTCGGCATCTGCCTCGGCATGCAGGTCGCCATCGTCGAGTTCGGCCGGCACGTCCTCGGGCTCACCGGCGCCAACAGCACGGAATTCAACCGCGCCACGCCGCATCCGGTGATCGCCCTGATCAGCGAATGGCGCGATCAGGCCCGCGGGGTGCAGATCCGCGATGAGACCTGCGCCAAGGGCGGCACCATGCGCCTCGGCGCCCAGGAGGTGCTGCTCGGGGCCGGCACGCACGCGCGGGAGATCTTCGGCAAGGAGGTGATCCTCGAGCGCCACCGGCACCGCTACGAGTTCAACAACAACTATCTGGAACGTTACCGGCAGGGCGGCTGCAGATTCTCGGGGCTCTCGCGCGATGGGCTGGTTGAGGTGATCGAGCTGGCGAATCATCCGTGGTTCATTGCCACCCAGTTTCACCCGGAGTTCACCTCGACGCCGCGCGACGGCCATCCGCTGTTCAGCGGCTTCATCCGCGCCGCGCGCGTGCGGCGGGCCGCGGCGCAGCTGCCGCAGGCCGCCCTCGCCTGAGGTTCCATGAGACTCGCGGGCGAGGACATCGGAATCGAGCGGCCGTTTTTCCTCATCGCCGGGCCGTGCGTCATCGAGAGCGCCGATCTCACCCAGCACATCGCCGGGCGGCTGAAGGAGATCACCGGCCGGCTGGGCATTCCGTTCGTGTTCAAGGCGTCCTTCGACAAGGCCAACCGCTCCTCGCGCGGGAGTTTTCGCGGCCCGGGTCTCGAGCAGGGCCTGCAAGTGCTGCAGGGCGTGCGCCGCGCGCTCGGCGTACCGGTGCTCACCGACGTGCACGAGGATACGCCCCTCGATGAAGTGGCCGACGTGGTCGATGTGCTGCAGACGCCGGCCTTTCTGTGCCGGCAGACCAATTTCATCGTCGGTGTCGCCGCGCGCGGCAAGCCGGTCAACATCAAGAAGGGCCAGTTTCTCTCCCCCTGGGAGATGGGCAACGTCGTCGACAAAGCCCGCTCGACCGGCAACCGCGACATCCTGGTGTGCGAGCGCGGCTTCACTTTCGGGTACAACAACCTGGTGTCCGACATGCGCGCGCTGTCGATCCTGCGCGAGACGGGCTGTCCGGTGGTGTTCGACGCCACCCATTCGGTGCAGCTGCCCGGGGGACGCGGGGCAAGCTCCGGCGGCCAGCGCGAGTTCGTGCCGGTGCTCGCCCGCGCCGCGGTTGCCGCCGGCGTGGCCGGAGTGTTCCTGGAAACTCATCCGCGGCCGGAGGCGGCGCTCTCGGACGGACCGAACGCCTGGCCGCTCGAGCGCGTCGCGCCGCTCCTTGAGACGCTGAAATTGCTCGATGCGGCGGTCAAGTCCCGGCCGTTCGAGGAAAGTCTGCTGACGCAAGCAAAGTAAGAGGTAGTGCGAGCATGAGCCGAATTGCCGACATCCGCGGCCGCGAAATTCTCGATTCCCGGGGCAATCCCACGGTCGAGTGCGATCTCATCCTCGACTCCGGGGCCATGGGCCGGGCGGCTGTCCCTTCGGGCGCCTCGACCGGCACTCGCGAGGCGGTGGAGCTGCGCGACGGGGATAAGAGGCGCTACCTCGGCAAGGGGGTGCTGAAGGCCGTGGAGAACGTGAACACGGTGCTGCGCTCGGCGCTGCTCGGCGCCGATGCGCGCGATCAGGCGGCGATCGACCGCAGGATGATCGAGCTCGACGGCTCGGACAGCAAAGGCAGGCTCGGCGCGAACGCCATACTGTCGGTGTCGCTTGCCGCGGCGCACGCTTGTGCGCGCGAGGCCGGGCGGGGACTGTATCGCTACCTCGGCGCGCATCAGTGCGCCGGCCGCGAGCCGGTGATGCCCGTGCCGATGATGAACATCATCAACGGCGGCGCGCACGCCGACAACAGCCTCGACATCCAGGAGTTCATGATCCTGCCGGTCGGTGCGCCGAGCTTCCGCGAGGCGCTGCGCTACGGCGCCGAGGTGTTTCAGCAGCTGAAGAAGCTCCTGCACGAGCGGGGGCTTGCGACCTCGGTGGGCGATGAAGGCGGCTTCGCCCCCAACCTCGATTCGAACGAGGAGGCGCTCGAGGTGATCGTGCAGGCGATCGAGACGGCCGGTTACGTGCCCGGACGCGACATCTGCCTGGGGCTCGATGCGGCGAGCTCCGAGTTCTTCCGCGACGGCAGCTACGAGTTAAAGGGCGAGGGACGGCGGTTCTCGAGCGCGGAGTTCACGCGCTACCTCGCCGACCTCGCCGCCCGCTTCCCCATCGTCTCGCTCGAGGACGGCATGGCCGAAGGCGACTGGGACGGCTGGGCACAGCTTACCCGCGCGCTCGGGGAGAAGCATCAGCTCGTCGGCGATGACATCTTCGTGACGAACACCCGCATTCTCGCGGTAGGCATCGAGAAGCACATCGCCAACGCCATCCTGATCAAGCCCAACCAGATCGGCACGCTCACCGAGACGCTGGCGGCGATCGACATGGCCGACCGCGCGCACTACGCCGCCGTCATCTCGCACCGCTCGGGCGAGACGGAGGACACCACCATCGCCGATCTGGCGGTGGCCACCGCGGCCACGCAGATCAAGACCGGCTCGCTCTCGCGCTCCGACCGCATCGCCAAGTACAACCAGCTGCTGCGCATCGAGGCCGAGCTCGGCAAGGTTCGCTACGCCGGTCGCGATGCCTTCCCCGTGAAAGTGTGAGCGAGCGGCGTGCGCCCCTCGAGGCGTGCCGGTACGGGCTCGCCGCAGAGGCGCTGCGCTGAGGGGCGCGCACAGAGCGCATGACGACACCGATGAAAATCCTGACAGTGGCGATGGCCACCGCGCTGGTTGCGCTGCAGTATCGGATATGGGTGTCGCGCGACGGCGTGCGCAGCGTCTGGCGCCTGGAGCACGTCGTGGCGGCGCACAAGGCGCTCGATGCACGGCTTGCCCGGCGCAACGAGCGACTGGCCGGGGAGGTGAAGGAGCTGCAGACCGGTACCGCCGGCATCGAGGAGCTCGCCCGCAGCCAGCTCGGCATGATCGGCCCGGATGAGACGTTCTTCCAGGTGATCGAGCCGGCGCCCAAGGCGCCGGTGCCGAAGGCGCCGCCGCCGCGCAAGGGCAGCGGCGGCAAATGAGCGCGGGCGCGGCGTGAGGTACTGGCTCGTCATGCCGGCGGCGGGCATCGGCCGCAGGTTCGGCGCGGAGCGCCCCAAGCAGTACGCCATGCTGCGCGGGCGCACGGTGATCGAGTGGGCCCTGCGGCCGTTCCTCGGCGACCGCCGCTGCGCCGGCGTGGTGGTCGCACTCGCCGCGCACGATCCGTACTGGCCGGACATCGCCCCCGCCGGGGTGATCCGGGCAGCCGGCGGCGCCGAGCGCAGCCACTCGGTGCGCAACGGGCTTGCCGCGCTCTGCGGGCGAGCACAGCCGCAGGACTGGGTGCTGGTGCACGATGCGGCGAGGCCCTGCCTGCCGGTCGGGGATCTCGACTCGCTCCTGCGGCGCCTCGAGGCGCATCCGGTGGGCGGGCTGCTTGCGGCGCCCGCGGCCGATACCCTCAAGCGCGCGGACGATGCCGGTGAGGTGGCGCAGACCGTCGAGCGGGCGGGGTTGTGGCGCGCGCTGACGCCGCAGATGTTCCGCTACCGGGAGCTGTGCGAGGCGCTCGACAGGGCGCACGCGGCGCGGCGGCTGCCGACCGATGAGGCGCAGGCGCTCGAGTGGCTGGGGCGCCGGCCCGCGATCATCGAAGGGTCGGCGGCCAACATCAAGATCACCAGCGGCGCGGACCTGGCGCTCGCTGCGGCCGTGCTGGAGAGTGCCGGGGAGGCAGGCGGATGAGAATCGGATGCGGAATCGACGTGCATGCTTTCGGGCCGGGCGACCATGTCATGCTGGGCGGGGTGCGTGTGGCGCATTCGTGCGGGGTCCTGGCGCACTCCGACGGCGATGTGGTGCTGCATGCCCTGACCGACGCGCTGCTCGGGGCGGCCGGACTCGGCGACATCGGCCAACACTTCAAGGACACCGATCCGCGCTGGAGGGGGGCCGACAGCCGGCGCTTCGTGCGCGCGGCCCTCGAGATGCTGCGGGCCCACAAGCTCCGGGTGGGCAATGCCGATGTGACGGTGCTTGCGGAGGCCCCGAAGCTCGCCCCGGTTCGCGAGCAGATCCGCGCGGCGCTCGCCGAGCTTCTGCAGGTGTCCGCCGGGGCGGTGAACGTCAAGGCGACCACGACGGAGAAGCTCGGTTTCCTCGGCAGGGCCGAAGGCATCGCGGCCCAGGCCGTGGTGCTGCTCCTCGATGCGCCCTGAGGGGGGCGCAGAGGCCGCGCGCGCCGCTCACCGCGGCCGATTACGGGCGCAGCAGCACATAGACCGCGCCGCTCCCCCCATCGACCGGCCGTGCCGACACGTACGCCACCACCGGGTCGAGGCGGCGCAGCGCCGAGCCGACCATGATCTTCAGCTTCGGTCCCCCGCTGCCCGAGCGCAGGCCCTTGCCGTGGATGATGCGTACGCAGCGCCAGCGGCTC
>JAJZVF010000217.1 GCA_021845825.1 Pseudomonadota bacterium
GCATGCTGACCGCGCTGGAGGCGATCAACGAACTCGGCAGCCTGCCACGGCGTACGGTGTCCGAGCCGGACTGTGACCGGGTTCGCAGTCCCGCGGCGAAATCCAGATAACATAAAAACCCGGGACGCACCTTATTCCGTGCGCCCCCGCTCAGACGCACGCCGCGTCTCTCCCGGCGCCGGCTCTCCCGCGCCCCCCCAACTCACCGGGGCCCCAACTCGCCCTCGCATACGCCCGTGCGCCGCGCATCGCTCGGCGCGCCGATTATGGAGTGCGTGATCATGGAAACTCAGCGACTGCGAACCGTTCAGCATCCGGGGCGCATCGGCGATTTGCTCGATTCGCTGATCGCTTCCGTTCCCCTGGTGCTCGCCGGGGCGATCCGCGTGGCGAGCGCGGCGGTACTGCCAGCGCCGTTGCGGCTGCTCAGCCGTCTCATCGACCGGCGTGACTCGGTGTGGCGGGCCTGGAGCGAGGGTGGACGGATCTGGTTCTTCGAGGCGCTGTTTTCGCTCGATCTGTCGCGCGAGCGCGGCAAGCCCGTCATCCGCCTGATGCAGTACGACGAAGTCGGTGACGTCGCCCGCGTGATGACGTTCGTCTCCACGATCGAACACGGCTGGCAGCAATGCGATTGACCAGAATGACCGCGTGGCGTGCGACCCGCACTGAAGCCGGGCGCACGTTCGCATTGCTCGCGCAGGGACTGGAGACACCCGCCGATGCGCTCGGCAGCGAGTGTCAGGTGTGCGACGCGCGTGCGGTAGGCGCAGAACTGCATCGCCTGGTGCGCGCGGCCCGCGCCTCCGGCCTGGTGAGTCTCTCCTCGGTCGTGCTGCGTCTCGCCGAGCGGCTCGAGCCGTGCCTTCGGGCCGGGCAGATCGGTCCGCGGGACCGTGCGCTGGTACGGCGCATGGCCCTGCAGTGCAATCGCTACCTCGAGGATCCGACGGACGTGCGGGCCGCCGCCGGCATGGTGGAGGCGCTCGCGAGCGGTTCGATGAGCGCGGCGGAGCGCGCGCAGTTGCTGCAGGGTGCGCTCGAGGAGGGCGCGCATCTGCTCGGCGCGTGCAGCATCCCTTCCGACCCGGCGCAGCGCCGCAGCTGCGATGCGCTGACCGGGCTGCCGGATCGAGCCGCCCTGCAGGCGAGACTGCAGGACATCCTGGCCGCGGCCGCACCGGCGCATCGGGCGGTTGGCGTGCTGTCGATCGGCATCAGCTCTGTCGAGGACATCGTTGATTCACTCGGTGCCGAAGTCGGCAGCGCGATCCAGGCTCACGTCGCGCGCGATCTAATCCGCGCGGCGGCCGTGCAGGATTCGGTCGGGCGTCTGGGGCGCGATCACTTTGTACTGGTGCGCACCGGACTCGCGGCGCACGCGCTCACCGGGGCGGCCAGCGCACTCGCCACGCGTCTCGGATGCAGCCGCAGGGTCGGTCCGCGTCTGCTCTCGGTGACCGCGCGGATTGGTCTGGCGATGGCCGGCCGGCACGGCCTCGGCGCCGCCGAACTGCTCGCCAATGCCGATGCGGCGCGGCACGACGCGCGTGCCCGCCGGCTCTACAACACGCAGGTGTTCGCTCCGCACATGCGCCAGGCGGCGCTGCGTCGGGTGAGTCTCGAGGCACACCTGCGCGCGGCGATCGACGCCGGTCGCTTCGAATTGCATTACCAACCGAAACTCTCGCTCTGCGCCGGACGCCTGAGCGGCCTCGAGGCGCTGGTCCGCTGGCGCAACGGCCCGCAGGGCGCGGTGGGACCGGCCGAGTTCATTTCGATCGCCGAGGAGAGCGGTCTGATCATCCCGCTCGGGGAGTGGGTGCTGGAGGAGGCGTGCCGGCAGCTCGGGCGCTGGCATCGGGACAGGGTGCTCGACGTCCCTGTCGCGGTCAACCTCTCCGCGGTGCAGCTGAGTTCGCGCCAGATGCACGAGCAGATCGACGCAGCGCTGCAGCGTCACGCCGTCGACCCGTCGCATCTGGAGGTGGAGATCACCGAATCGGCGCTGATGCGCGACGCCGGCGCCGCATTGCGCTGCCTCGGGGAACTTGGCCGCCTCGGCGTACGCGTCGCGATTGATGACTTCGGCACCGGGTACTCGAACCTCAGTCAGCTGATGCGTCTGCCGCTCGCGGCGCTGAAGATCGACCGTTCCCTGGTCGCGGGCATCGCCACGCGTACACGCGATGTGGCAATCCTGCGCGCGATCATCGACATGGCCCGCTCGATCGGGGCGCGGGTCGTTGCCGAAGGGGTGGAGGATCCTCGCCAGCGGGACCTGCTCGCCGCCGCCGGTTGCGACGAGTACCAGGGCTTTCTCATCGCTCGGCCGATGGACGCAGCGCGGCTGCAGGTCTGGCTCACGCGACACCGCGGCGAAGCCGGCGCCGCGTGAGCGGCCGTCTCCAGAGGCGACTCAGCCCCCGCAGAGGGGCTGCCCGACCGGATTGCGATGCAGCACGTCCGGCGAGTACGTCGGCGTGCGGAAGGCCTGCGCCGAATGCTCGAACGCGTAGGCCAGGCGGATCAACCGCGCCTCTGACCACTTCATTCCGATGAACGACAGGCCCACCGGGAGCCCCTGCACCTGTCCCATCGGCACCGTGATGTAGGGATAGCCGGCGATCGCCGGCAGCGTGCTGTCCCCGCCGCCGATCCCGGCGTCGCCGTTGATCAGGTCGATGACCGACGCCGGATCCTGCGTCGGGGAAATCAACGCCACGACGTGATGCTCCTTGAGCAGCCGCTCGATGCCTTGCGGTCCGGCGAGGCGCCGGTTCGTCGCGCGGGCGCGCAGGTAGGCCGGATCCTCAAGTCCCTGGGTGCGCTCCGCGGCGAGGAACAGGCTCTGCCCGAACCAGCGCATTTCCTCACGCGCATGGGTCTTGTCGAAGGTGATCAGGTCCGCGAGGGTGCGGCTGCGGACCGCGGGCGGGGAGGCGGCGAGGTAGGCCTTCATGTCCGCCTTCAGTTCGGTCATCAGTACCAGGTTCTCGTTCTTGGCGAGCGGGGCGAGGTGCTCGTCATCGACCTTCACCAGCACCGCGCCCTCGGCCTTCAGCAGCGCGAGGGCGTGCCGGAAGACCTTCAGCGTCTTCGGCGTGAAGTTCTTCAGCAGGAACTCGGCGATGCCGAGCCGCACCCCCTTCAGCGCCCCGGGCCTGAGGTCCGCGGCGTAGTTGGTGCGGTGCGCATCGGCGTGCGCCGTCGCCGGGTCCTGCGGATCGCTCCCGGCCATCGCGCTCAGCAGCATCGCCGCGCCGCGCACGGTGCGCGCGATCGGCCCGGCGGTGTCCTGCGACTGGCTGATCGGCACGATGCCGGTGCGCGAGACCAGCCCGACGGTCGGCTTCAGACCCACCACGCCGTTCATCGAGGAGGGGCAACTGATCGAGCCGTCGGTTTCGGTGCCGATGGCCGCCGCGGCGAGCCCGGCGGCGACTGCGGCGGCCGATCCGGAACTCGACCCGCAGGCGGTGCGATCGAGCATGTAGGGGTTGCGGGTGAGGCCCCCGACTGCGCTCCAGCCGCTGGTCGAATGGCCCGAGCGGATGTTGGCCCACTCGGAGAGGTTCGCCCGCCCGAGGATGACCACCCCGGCGCGGCGCAGATTCTGGATCACGGTGGAACTCACCGGGCGGACGTTCTTCGCCAGCGCGAGCGACCCGGCGGTGGTCGGCAGGCCAGCGATGCCGATGTTGTCCTTCACCAGGATCGGCAGTCCGTCGAGGGGCCCAAGCGGGTGGCCGGCCGCCCGCCGCGCATCCGAGGCGCGTGCCTCGGCCATGGCACGCGGGTTGAGCGCGATGACCGCGTGGATCTTCGGATTGATGCGCGCGATGCGGGCCTCGTAGCGGCGCACGAGTGCCGTGGCCGTGATGCGGTGGGCGGCGAGGTCTGCCGAGAGCGCCGTCGCCGAGGTACAGCTGAGAGTGACCGCAAAGGCCGGCGCGCACGCCAGACAGGATAGTGCCCCGACGCTCATCGCAACGAGTCCGCGCATGCCGAATCCCCCCCCCGGAATGACGATGGGCGGCACTGTATCGGGCCTGCGGTCTGCACCGCAAGCTCGGCGGCGGAGCCGCCCGCCCCCCGGGGATCCGCGCCGCCGGGTCATTGGTTATAGTGGCGTCCATGAACACCGCACACACGCCCGATCTGTCCGCCTTCTGGATGCCCTTTACCGCCAACCGGCACTTCAAGCATCACCCGCATCTGGTGA
>JAJZVF010000218.1 GCA_021845825.1 Pseudomonadota bacterium
CGCATCCGGGAGGTCGATCGGCAACGGCGAGTAGCTCACCGCCCGCCACAGCCGCCGGTTGGCAAGCGAGGCCGGCAGGCGTGTGCGCGCGGCAAGCAGCGCCAGATCGAAAAAACGCGCATCCCGGGTGCAGAGCAAAGCGCTCACGCCATGCACGGGCAAAGCGATGAGCAACGTAAGGAGGTTGCGCGTAAGGAGGAACATCTCCAGCGTGAACACCAGGTTGGCGAGCAGGGCCGAGTAGGTGACGCCCCAGCGCATCGGCGGCCGGGTCGCGCCGACGAACAAAGGATCGGCCGTGAGCGCCTGCGACACGCGAGTCATGACGCCGCCCCGTCCGTCAGACGCCGAACATGCCGCGCACCCAGGACACGATCTGCGGTGCGCCGAAGGCGATGGCGATACCGAGGATGGCCGCAATGCACCAGCCCCAGGAGATGCGGTTCGCCATCGCCATGGCCCCGAGCACCATCACCAGAATGACCGCAATCGGCGTGAGCCAGGCGAGGATGTTGCTCTCGAGCGCGGTGGCGCCGGTGAGAAACGGCGAAGCCTGCGCGAGGACCGGCTGAGGCAGAACGAGAAGGATCGTGAGCGCCGCGGCAAGCGGCGCGGGACGGGCGAGAATGGCGTGCGTGCGGATCATGACGACTCCCCGGGGCAAGGATGAAGCCGGCGCCCGGTCCGCGAGGACCGGGCTGCCCGAGCGGTATGCGGGGTCTCAGGCGCCCGGGGCGAGCGGCTGCTCGGCGGCAGCCGAGAGCTCCTCGCGCCGGAGCCTGCCGGGAGCGCCAAACCTGAAGCCCTGCACGATGAAGGAATGGTCGTAACGCCGCTCGCCCTGCTTGTCGAGCCAGGTGTCGGCACGCACTTGCGCCGAGAGGATGAGCTGATCACCCTTGCGCGCGGTGCGTCCGATCGCCTCGCCGAGGGCGCCGAAGGCAACGAACCAGATGCTGGTGGTGATCTCGCGCTCCGCACCGTCCTCGTCCCGCCCGGCGTAGTCGTTGCCGATCAGACAGAGCCTGAGGTAGGTGGTCTCACCTTTGACGGTGAGTTCCGGGTCGCGGGCGAGATTGCCGATCGCGGTGAGCATGAAGCTGTTCATGTGAGGGTCCTCGTGTTGGCCGGTGCCCGATGGCACGACACAACAGTCTAGGAATCCCCGCCGGAATTGAAATCGCGGTTGCGTGCGTGTTTATCGAGAAATGCACGCGCCTGCGCGCGGCCGCAGCCGCCGGGGCTACTGTACCGGCCGACCCCCGCAATCTTAAGGAGCCGTTCCATGCCACATGCGACCTCCGCCTGCGCAGAGCCGATCGAGGAGTGCATCGAGGCACTCGATGAGATCATCCTCGCTCTCGAGCGCCATCCGCCGTGGGCGCTCGCCGAGGCGATGGGCACGCACCTCGAGGCGGTGCTGCGCGCCATGCTCGCCGCTGAGGAGTGCTCGGCGAGCGATGTCAGGGATTTCTTGCGTGAGATCGAGCGAGGCGCGCTCGAATGAGGGGCGCAGCTGCCCAAGAAAAAACACGGGACCGACCGTGACAAGCATGGCGGTCCCGCACAAGCGCCGGCCGTCGCGGCCGGCGTCGTGCCGTTACGGGGGTTGTTACGGCAACGATTCCAGGTAGTCGGCCACCGCCTGCATTTGCCTGCTGTGCAGCGTCGAGGCCACCCCGTGCATGATGGCGACCTTGCGCATGTTGCTGCGGAAGGAGGCGAGCTGCTTCAGGATGTACTCGGCGTGCTGGCCGGCGAGGCGCGGGAAGGACTTGCTGCCGAGCGCCGCCGGACCGTGGCAGGCGGCGCACGCCGGCAGACCCTGCGAAGGGATGCCGTGATGATATATCTCATTGCCCTCGGCGATCACCGCCGCCGGATGCGGCGTGCCGGGACCTGGCTTCTGCCGGGAGAAGTACTGAGCCAGAGCGGCGATGGTGGCGTTCGACAGCTGACCGGCCATGCCCCACATGTAGGCCACCGCGTACGGATCGCCGCGGCTGTGGTCGCGGAACTCCTTCAGCTGCTGCTCGAGGTACCAGACATGCTGGCCGGCAAGCCGCGGGAACATCGGATTCTTACTGTTGCCGTCGACGCCGTGACAGGTGCCGCACACCCCGATGGCAAGCTCTCGGGCCTGCGCGGGCGGCGCGTACGCCCCCTGCGCCAGCGCCGGGACGAGCGCCGCGGCGAGCACCGCCGCCGCGGCCGCCGGCAGACCGCGACGCAACCGGATTTTCAGATCAGCGATCCACATAGCGCACCTCAGAATGCATACCACAACATGACATTGAACACATCGTTGTCGGATGCGTTGCGGCCGAATCCGTCATAGTTCGTCCCGGCGCCGTTGAACTTGTTGTAGGCGGTGTACTGGGCCACCAGCTTCACGTTGTACCAGGGCACATAGTCCAGCTGGGCGATGAACCCGTTGGTGTCCGGCGAGCCGTTGGCGCTCGTGACCACACCGCAGTACGACTGTTGGTCCCCGGCGGCGCAGGTGGTCGGCGGATACGCGCCCCGGTCGGTGCTGCCGGTGGTATCGAACCAGCCGAGCTGCACGCCGTACTCGCGCTGGTAGTAATAGCTGCCGGTGAGCCTCGTCACCGTCAGATTGTCGCGCGGATTGCTGGCGACGTCCGGATAGCTCGCGCCCCAGGTTATGTTCTCGTGGATGTGACTGCCCAACAGGCTGAAGATGTTGTGCTCCCCGATATACTGGTACTGGAAGTCCTCGCCGATGTCGAGATAGGTGTTCTTGCGTCCGACGAGCGCCGTACCTCCGCCCGGGTACTCCTCGAAGTCCTCGCCCACGGTGCCCACCTCGAGGGAGTTCGCGTCCCAGTCGTACTCGTACGCCACACGCCAGTAGGGCGAGAAGCCGTGCAGCACGTTGCTGTTGTTCGCATCGATGAGGCCGTCCGTCCTCGACGGACCGAGCGGCGCGTAGTGGTAACCGCCGAACTCCACGTACAGCGATTCGTCGTAGAAGCCGTATACGGTCAGGCCCGCCACGTTCTGCGCCTGCTGCTCGTCGAGCTGCACGTCGGCCACCGGCGAGAGGGAGGCGTTGGCATGCGACCAGGGGAAGCCCCATGCCGGCGTATCGTTCCACAGGTCCTGCACCGTCGGGTTGTTGTTCAGATCGAGCCCGTATGTCAGGGTGTTCTTGCCCGGCAACACGACGAGGTTCGCGAAGCGCACGTCCGTGTTGTCCATGTTGAAGTCGTTTTGGAAGCTCGTGTAGGTGATCTGGGCGAGCGTGCCGAGGTGAGGGGCGATCTTGCCCGCGTAGAACAGGCTGAGCTGCCGCGGGAATTCGCTCGTGCCCGCAAGCGCCGGCCCGCTCTGCGTCGGCACGCGCTTGGCGACCTGGCTGTAGTTGAGCTGCACCATGGCCGACAGGTCCGGGATCTCCGACAGCGACAGCAGCTGCTGGCGCGCGCTGCTGACGGCGCGCACCTGCCGCAGGTTGTCGAGCACGTAGCCGTTGGCCTTGAACTGGCGCCCGAAGGGAGTGAGCTCCGGGAACACCGTGTGGCAGGCCGCACAGGCCATGCCGGTCTGGCGCGCGAAGCTCGGCACCGCCTGCGCCACCGGGGCAAGCAGTGTCAATGCCGCAACAGCGGCCGCGAGCTGGAATCTGGTGTGCAATCGCATCTGAACCCTCCCAAGGTTCGGTGACCTGTACAGACGGTGCGCAGCTTAAGTGGCGCCGGGCGGGGCGGGCAACACGGAAAACCCTCTCCGATGTTTCGCGAAACCGAAACCCGGCGGCGCGGCGTATTGGTGTGACTATTGACGGAAGTTGGATTTAAGAGACATGAATCGCGTCACGCGCCAGGCGCGAAGACTCATGTAGGGAGCGGTGCCTGCCGCGGTGCTCGGAGGGCCGACGCGGGCGGCGGGCGCGCACCTCGCGCTTTGCACGCCATGGCGCCGGGCCGCGCACGATACCCGGCGCCGGCGCGTCTCAATAGCGGACGAGGACGCGTGCCGAGGCGAGCGGTGCGGCCGGGTGCCACGGCAGGCCGGGGCGAGGCGCTTGAAGCGCGTGCGCCACGAACGGATGCGGGGCAAGGTGCCGGCGTGCCGTGCCGGCGGTGAAGCCGCCCACGGGCCGATACATCGGTGGCGGCGTCGTCGGCGCCATATAAG
>JAJZVF010000219.1 GCA_021845825.1 Pseudomonadota bacterium
GGCGGATACTCCCGACGGTCGGGCCGCGGATGCGGTCTTGCACGTCCCGCCCGTAATCGGATCATGACTCGATTATGGCACGTATTTCTGACGCAAGGCTGACATCGCCCCGGGTCTTCGCTCAGGCTGCGAGCATCGACCGAGCGCGGCCGGGCACGCTGCGGCCCGAGCCGGCGGAACCGGCGCCCTGCCGGCCCGAGAGGCGCCGGATGGTCGAGCCGCGCGCTGAGAGGCGAGGGATACGCCGGCCATGCACGGTTGTAGAATTCCCCGATGTCCGCGCCGATCGTACAGGAAATCAACGTCTATCCGCTTAAAGCCGCGCGCGGCATCCCCCTGCCGGCGGCGCGCCTCGCCGCCACCGGCCTTGAGTGGGACCGGCACTGGATGGTGGTGCGCGAGGACGGGCTGTTTCTCACCCAGCGCACTCACCCGCGCCTCGCCCGCATCGCGACCGCGCTCGCGAGCGAGGCCTTGGTGCTCGATGCCGAAGGCCAGGGGACGCTGCGTCTGCCGCTCACCCCGTGCGGCGAGGCGCGGCCGATCCGGATCTGGCAGGACCTCTGCGAGGGGCTCGATCAGGGCGATCGGGCCGCGCAGTGGGTGAGCGCGGTGCTCGGGGAGCCGGCACGCATCGTGCGTGTGCCGCACGCCCCGCCACGCCGGGCCAATCCCGGCTACGCGGGCCCGCAGCCCGCGCCGCTCGCCTTCCCGGACGGCTATCCGCTGCTGCTCTGCAACCGCGCCTCCCTCGAGGAACTCAACCGCCGCCTGCCGCAGCCGCTGCCGATGGAGCGCTTCCGCCCGAATCTGGTGATCGCGGGGTTGCCGCCGTTTGAGGAAGACCGCATCGCGGCCCTGGGGATCGGCCCGGTGTGGCTGCGCCTGGTCAAGCCTTGCACCCGCTGCATCGTGCCCTCGACCGATCAACGCAGCGGCGAGCGCGGGCTCGACCCCCTGCCGGTGCTGCGCACGTTCCGCTTCGACCCCGCGCTGCGCGGGGTCACCTTCGGCGAGAATGCCGTGATCGGCACGGGCGCAGGCGAGCGGCTCGAGCGCGGCGCGCACTGTCGCATACGCTACGACGATTGATCTTTGTGGCCACACTGGCTACCGTGGCCCGCCTGTCCGCGCAAGCGCAAGCACGAAAGACTTAAGGAATGACTCGCCGAGCGACGCTGGCCCTCTCGTTGATGGTCTTTCTCGCCCTGTGGCAAAGCGCCGCCGCGCGCGGTGTGAGCCCGTACCTGCCCCTGCACCTCGATCCTGACGTGGAAAACGCGATCGAACGGGTCATGATCCTCGGAGACGAGCCGGTCATGTCCCGGCCCATTCCCGCGGCGCTGGTGCTGCGGGCCCTGCCCAGGGCGTGCAAGGTGGACCGGCCGTTGTGCGAGCGCGTGCGCCACTACCTGCAGCGCTACATGCACGGCACCAGCGTAGAATTCGCGAGCATCTCCGCGGCCGTGACCACGGGACACTCTAACATCACCCTGCCCAACCAGCACGGCACCAAGGCGCAGAGTCCCTACCAGATCGCCGGGGCCGCCTACATCCAGCTCAGCCCCTACGTGCTGCTCAATTTGGGCGGGGAGGCGCACCAGGGCCGCGCGACGCCAACCGGGACGTACCTCAGTCTCGGGTTCGACTGGGCGCAGCTCGACATCGGCTGGCGCGACCACTGGTGGTCGCCCATGACCGACAGCGCGATGCTGATCAGCACCGAGGCGCCCACCATGCCCTCCATCACCCTGTCGAACTACCAGCCGCTCACGCGCCTGCGGCTCCATTACTCGGTGTTCCTCGCGCGCATGTCGGAGTCGAGCCGCATCGAGCTCACCAACGGCAAGCTCACCCGCGGCTATCCCAAGATGGGCGGCGCGAGGCTCGCCATCGAGCCGGTGAACGGCTGGGCGTTGTCGCTGCAGCGCGTGCTCTTCTGGGGCGGCGGGGCGGCGGGCGGGGAGTCGGTGAGCAATATCCTGCAGGCGTTCTTCAACCCCGCCAAGGCGCAGAGCACCGGCTTCAACAGCGGCACGCACGTGGTCGCCAAGCAGGAGGCGTCGATTTCCAGCCGGTTCATCTTCCCCGGCCGCTACCCGTTCTCGGTGTACTTCGAGTACGCCGGCAACGACACCAACATGGGCCGCAACTACCTGTTCGGCAAGCCCGCCATCTCCGCCGGAATCGACTTCCCGCGCATCGGGCCGTTCGATTTCACCTTCGAGTACTCCTCATGGGCGCCCACCTGGTACGTGCATACCGCGACCAACGTGCAGACGGGCTACCTCGACGGCCTCACCAATTACGGCGCCAACATCGGCAGCTGGTTCGGCGATCAGCGCGTGCTCGCCACACCCACCTCGATCGCCGACCCGGTCGGTGGCCAGAGCGACATGCTGCGCATCGGCTGGACGCCCTCCTTCGGCGGCTACATGCAGCTCAGGCTCCGTGCGCTCGCCGACGAGGGGCAGACCGTCTTTGCCACCTACCCCTACAAAAATGAGTACCTCGGCTCGCTCGGCTACTCCTACCCCTGGCACGGCTACGCGGTCGGTCTCGAGCTGCAGGCCGGCCGGGACGTCTTCGGCGCCCACTACGTGCGGATCGAAGCGAATCTGCGCGACGGGGAGGCGCTGCTCAGTCGATTCGATTCAGCCTCCGCCTTCGCCGGCGAGACACCCAAGGGTGATCACCTCTACGTCCAGGTAGGGGCCAACTATGACCGGGTGCTGGTGTACAAGCCGTCCCGGAGTCGCCGCTACACCCCCTACAAGGCCGAGCCTCATGTGGCCGTCGGCGCCTGGCGGCGCATCTCAGCGCACCAGGACATCGGGGTGGGCCTTGACATCGACGACATCCACAGACACATGCTGCTCGGTGCGCGCATGGTGGATTACCGCTACCGCTTCGGCAGACACCTCGCGGCGCATGCATTCCTCGGCGCGGCCCGCTACGCGCTGGCGACGCCCGCCTATGGCCTGTACCTTGGCGCTGGACTGCAATGGCGCAATCTATTTCCCGGCTGGGGCGTCGGGGTCGATTTCCACAACGTGATTTCCGCCCAGCGCCTGCAGGACCTGCCTTCGGAAACGCCGTGCTGCAGGCAGACCCTGGACAGCATCTACAGCTGGACGTTTTACGTGTCGCGCTCCTTCTGAGGCCGGTTCGCCGGCTCCTCAGGCGCTCGGGCGCGCCGGCAGCGAGCACCAGGCCTCGAGCACCGCCGAAGACGGGATCTGATCGGCGCGGCGGCTCACCGGCGGTCCCCCGACGCCGATCACCGGCGAGCCCGCGGCCGAGCGCGGCAGCACCCAGGACTGGGGGTTCGCGCCCATGATCACCACCACCGGCAGACCGAGCGCCGCGGCGGCGTGCGCCATGCCCGTGTCCATGGAGATCATGCTCTCGGCCGCCTCCATCAGGGCGAAGCTTGCGCGCAGGCCGAGTCCGGCGACCTCCAGGGCCTCGATGCCGATGGCCGCGCGCATCTGCCGCAGGTACGGCAGCTCGCTCACCGCCCCGCGCAATACGAGAACAGCCCGCGGCCGCCGCTCGCGCAGCGCATGCACCAGCTCTGCCCAGCGCTCAAGGGGCCAGGAGCGGTCGTTGTCGCTTTGCCAGCGCTTGCGGCTGCGTGCGCTCAAGGTGCGCGCCGTGCCCGGCTGGATGAGCACGAGCGGCCGGCCCTGCCAACCCCGTTGCCGCAGCAGACTCGCGCACCGCGCCCGCTCCGCTGCGAGGGTGAGGAGCCGCGGTGCGCTCACTGTGTCGGGCAACGGGTAATCCGCCGACGCGAGCGCCGGGGGCGTGCGCGCGGCCAGGCGCACCAGAGACTCGATGTAGTGCTCCTGCAGATTCGGGGCATCTTCGAGGAACAGACAGCGTCCGGCGTCGATGCCGCTCAGCGACAGCAGGCGTTTGATGCGCAAGACCTGCCGGGGCATCGCCTCGGCGATGTAGATCGGCGCCGGCGCGGTCCGCCGCAGCGCGCGCCGCACCCCCAGCCACTGCGCAGTGAGCGCGAAGGGCAGATGCCGCGGCAACGTCCAGCAGCG
>JAJZVF010000220.1 GCA_021845825.1 Pseudomonadota bacterium
TGCACCCCGACCGGCCATGGGCCAAGACGGGCGAGCTGCGGGGCATCCGGCCCGTACACGCTCGGCGGCCGCTCGGCCCACGCCGGCGAGGCGCACACCCACAGCAGGGCGAGCAAGCAAAGCGCGCGGGGCGCGCGCGAGGCTGTGCCGAGGATCGTCCGGCGCCGGATTCGTGGTGTCATGTGCTGCCCCTTCGATCTGTGGTGATGCCGGCAATGCCGCCGGCAAGCGCTCCGGTGTCTCGTGCCCGGGTGCCCGGGACTCATGCGGCTCAGCGTTGCGCGCTCTGCCAGTTCTCCGCGACATAGTACGGCGCGTCCTCCGGTGGCAGCGGAGCACGGCCGCGGATGTGATCGGCCGCCTTCTCGGCCAGCATGATGGTCGGCGCATTGAGGTTGCCGGTGGTGATCGAGGGCATGATCGAGGAGTCCACCACTCGCAGACCCTCGAGACCCACCACCCGCGTCTCAGGATCCACCACCGTCATCGGATCGGAGGGATTGCCCATCCGGCACGTGCAGGACGGGTGATAGGCGCTCTCCACGTGCTGGCGCACGAACTCGTCGATCTCCTCATCCGAGCGCACCTGCTCACCGGGCTGGATCTCGCGGCCGCGATACGGATCGAAGGCCGGCTGGGCGAAAATCTCGCGGGTCAGGCGCACGCAGGCGCGCATCTCGATCCAATCCTCCGGCTGCGACAGGTAGTTGAAAAACACCTTGGGTTTTTCCCGCGAGTCGGTGGAGGCGAGCCGCACCCAGCCGCGGCTCTTCGAGCGCATCGGCCCGACGTGCGCCTGGAAACCATGCTCCTTGGCGAGCGAGGAGCCGTCGTAGCTCACGGCCATGGGCAGGAAGTGGTACTGAATGTCGGGGTGGCGGATGCCGGGGCGGCTGCGGATGAAGCCGCCGGTCTCGAAATGATTGCTCGTTCCAAGGCCATCCTTCCTCAGCAACCAGCGCGCGCCGATCAGCGTCTTGCGCCAGGGCGTGAGCTCCGAGTAGAGGGTGATCGGCTGTGTGCAGGCCACCTGGAAGTAGAACTCCAGGTGATCCTGCAGATTCTCGCCGACACCCGGCAGATCGTGCACCACGGGGATGCCGAGCCGGGTGAGCTCCTGCGCCGGGCCCACGCCCGAGAGCTTCAGGAGCTTCGGCGTCTGGATTGGGCCGCAGCTCACGATGACCGCGCGCCGCGCCCGAGCGATACGCTCTTCGTTGCCGCGCAGGTACGCTACTCCCACGGCCCGGCGGCCCTCGAACAGGATGCGCGTCGCCAGAGCATGCGTGTGCACTGCCAGATTGGTGCGGCGCATGGCGGGGCGCAGATAGACATTGGAGGCACTGGCGCGCCGACCCTCGCCGACCGTCATATCCATGCGTCCGAAGCCTTCCTGCTGAAAGCCGTTCATGTCGTCGGTGACCGGATAGCCGGCCTGCCGCCCGGCGGCCAGCCAGGCTCTGTGCAGGGGATTGGTGAGCAAGCCGTAGCGGGTGTAGAGCTTGCCCTCGCCGCCGCGATAGCGGTCGCCGCCGCCGTCACGCCGCTCGGCGCGCTTGAAATAGGGCAACACGTTGCGATACGCCCAGCCGTCTGCGCCTTCGGACTGCCAGCGCTCGAAGTCGAGCGGGTTTCCCCGCACGTACACCAGGCCGTTGATCGAGGAGGAGCCGCCGAGCACCTTGCCGCGCGGCGTGTGCAGGCGGCGCCCGCCGAGATGGGGCTCGGGCTCGGTGTAGAAGAACCAGTTGTACTTCGGCATGTTCATCGGGATCGACAGCGCCGAGGGCATCTGGATGAACAGCGAGCGGTCCGAGCCGCCGAACTCGAGCAGCAGCACCCGCTCGGCGCCGCCTTCGCTCAGACGGTCGGCGAGCACGCAGCCGGCCGAGCCTGCGCCGACAATCACGTAATCGAAGCTCTCTTCTTTCATTCGCTTTTCAACCGCGGTTTAGTACGGGGAGTCGATGTTGCCCATGGCAACGTAGACGCTCTTTAACTGGCTGTAATGCTCGATGGCGGCCCGGCCGTTCTCGCGACCGAGTCCGGAGAGCTTCACGCCGCCGAATGGCAGCTCGATCGGCGTGACGTTGTAGTGATTGATCCAGCAAGTGCCTGCTTCGAGCCGGGCGATGACCCGGTGGGCGCGGCTCAGGTCGTTGGTGAATATCCCCGCCGCCAGGCCGAACGGCGTGGCGTTGGCGCGCTGGACGACCTCCTCCTCGTCCTCGAACTCGAGCACCGCCATCACGGGACCGAAGATCTCCTCGCGCACGATGGTCATGTCGTCCTGGCAGCCGTCGAACACCGTGGGGGCGACGAAGCAGCCGTTGGCGAGGTCGCCGGTGGTGAGCCGGTGCCCGCCGCAGAGCAGGCGCGCCCCTTCGCCTTTGCCGCGCTCGATGTAGCCGAGGACCTTCTTCATGTGCTCCGGCGAGATGAGCGAGCCCACCTGGGTGGCCGGATCGAGCGGATCGCCGACGCGCATGGCGGCGGTGCGCTCGAGCAGCCGCTCGAGAAAGGCGCGCTTCACCGAGCGATGGACGAATACGCGCGTGCCGTTCGAGCAGACCTCTCCGGCGGAATAGAAGTTGCCGAGCAATGCCCCCGAGACGGCGTTGTCGAGCTGGGCGTCCTCGAACACGATGAGAGGCGATTTGCCGCCGAGCTCCAGGGTCAGCTGTTTTAACGTGGCGGCGCAGTCGGCCATGACCGCCTTGCCGGTGCCTACCTCGCCGGTGAGCGAGATCTTGCGGATCTGCGGATGGGCGCTCAGGAGACGTCCAGTGTCGGCAAAGCCCTGGACCACCTGGAACACGCCCTCCGGCAGACCCGCCTCGGCGAGGATCTCGCGCAGTCTGAGCGCGGTGAGCGGCGTCAGCTCGGCGGGCTTGAAGATCATGGCGTTGCCGCAGGCGAGCGCCGGGGCGCTCTTCCAGCATGCGATCTGTAACGGATAGTTCCAGGCACCGATGCCGGCGACCACTCCGAGCGGCTCGCGGCGGGTGTAGCCGAAAGCCGCCTGCCCGAGCTGCAGATGCTCACCGGCGAGCTGGGCGGCGAGTCCAGCGTAGTATTCGAAGCACTCCGCGCCGGAGATCACATCGACGACGCGGGTTTCCTGGATGGGCTTGCCGGTATCGCGCGTCTCGAGCTGCGCGAGCTCGTCATTGCGTGAGCGCAGAAGGTCCGCGGCACGACGCAGAATGCGGCCGCGCTCGGCACCGGTGAGTGCAGCCCACTCGCGCTGGGCCGCCGCAGCCCGCGCCACGCAGGCGGCCACCTCGGCGGCACCGTCCACGCGCAGCTCGGCCAACACCTCGCCGGTGGCGGGGTTGCGCGTGGTGAAGCGCTTTGCGCGCGCGGCGGGCGCGGCGGGCGACTGTGCGGCCGCCGGGCGGGTGGCCTGCTCCGCTGCTTGAGAGTTCTCGCGCAAGCGGCTGTCGACAAACGCGGTGAGCAGCGCGCGTGCCCCCTCGCTGTCGGCCTCCTCCCACTGCGACAGCGCAGCACGCAGCCATACCCCATCGATCATGGCCGCGATCATCGAGGCGAGGCTGCGCGCGAGCTCCTGCGGCAACAGGCGGCTGAGGGCGTGGCGCAGGTTGGAGAGCATGCGTCGCTGGTACACCCTCTGTATCCGCATCAGGCTCGGCTCATGCGGCACCTGACCCCAGAAGGCGAGCCACGCGCTGCCCGTGCGCTGATCGAACTCCTCGGGCCCGAGATTGACGTCGATGATCGCCTGCACCCGACCGCGCGGGGTCGCCGCCAGCTTGAGGCGCTGATCGACCCGATCCGCCAAGTGCCGGGCCAGGGACCGGAAGGTTGCTTCCAGCAGTCCGTCCTTGTCTCCGAAATAGTGTGCGACCAATCCAGGGGAGACCCCCGCCCGCTGGGCAATTTGAGCGAGCGTGCTGCCGACATAGCCGACTTCCGCCAGGCTATCGATGGTGACCTCGACCAGCTGCCGGCGGCGCTGCTCCTCCGGCTCTTGCCGCTCCGGCGATACGTTCCGCAGTTCCCGACCGTTTGATTGCTTGTTCAATTCAA
>JAJZVF010000221.1 GCA_021845825.1 Pseudomonadota bacterium
CCGTTGCTTTCCAGCTCGCGCAGCGCTTCGCGCACCGTCGAGCGGTTGACCCCGAGCTGGCGCGCCAGCTCGGTTTCCGGCGGCAGCCGCTCGCCCTCGCGCAGCGCTCTGCTGAGGATGCGCTCGGTGATGGCGGCGGCGACCTGCCGATAGGCCGGCGCGAGCGGGATCTGGCCGAACTCGATGCTTGTCATCCGATCGATTATGTCACGCGGCGCTCTCAAAGAGCTCCCGCCCGATCAACATGCGGCGGATCTCCTGCGTGCCGGCGCCGATCTCGTACAGCTTCGCGTCGCGCAGCAGCCGTCCGGCCGGATAATCGTTGATATAGCCGTTGCCGCCGAGCGCCTGGATGGCCTCGAGCGAGACGCGCGTGGCGTTCTGCGCGGCAAACAG
The DNA here is from genome assembly GCA_021845825.1 of Pseudomonadota bacterium. Taxonomy (GTDB): domain Bacteria; phylum Pseudomonadota; class Gammaproteobacteria; order Steroidobacterales; family Steroidobacteraceae; genus 13-2-20CM-66-19. The sequence continues at coordinate 397 of JAJZVF010000221.1, forward strand.
GATGCAGGCGGCCGCATCGCGCCGTCGTACCTGCCCCGCATCGCAGGCGCGCGCGATGGCGTACACGAAGGCGCGCGAGGCGCCGAGCGCGGTGTACATGTCGGCGATCTTGGCCTGCATCAGCTCGAACGTCCCTATGGGTTGTCCGAACTGCTTGCGCTCGCGCACGTAGGGCAGGGCGAGATCAAGCGCCGCCCCCATCAGGCCAAGGGGCCCGCCCGCGAGCACCACCCGCTCGAAGTCGAGGCCGCTCATCAATACGCGCACGCCGCCGTTCTCCGGGCCCAGGCGGTTGGCCTCGGGGACGCGGCAGTTCTCGAACAGAAGCTCGCAGGTGCTCGAGCCGCGCATGCCGAGCTTGTCGAGCTTCTGCGCGGCGCGAAAGCCGGGCAAGTCCCGCTCGACGATGAAGGCGGTGATGCCGCGCGGACCGGCGCCGACATCGGTCTTGGCGTACACCACGAGCACATCCGCATCCGGGCCGTTGGTGATCCACATTTTGCGTCCGTTCAGAACATAATGCCCGCCGTGCCGCTCGGCCCGCAGCTGCATGGCGGTCACGTCCGAGCCGGCCTGCGGCTCGGACATGGCGAGCGCGCCGACGTGCTCGCCGCTGACGAGCCGCGGCAGATAACGGTCACGCTGCTCGTCGGTGCCGTTGAGGCGCAGTTGGTTGACGCAGAGGTTGGAGTGTGCGCCGTAGGAGAGGCCCACCGCACCGGAGGCGCGCGAGATTTCCTCCATCGCGACAACATGCGCCAGGTAGCCGAGACCGGCGCCCCCCCAGCGCTCCGGCACCGTGATGCCGAGCAGGCCGAGCTCGCCGAGTTCGGGCCAGAGTGTGCGCGGAAAATCGTTGCTGCGGTCGATGCGCTCGGCGAGCGGAGCGATGCGCTCGGCGGCGAAGCGGCGCACCTGCCGGCGGATTTCCTCGGTGGCCTCATCGAGGCCGAAGCCGCTGTCGATCGAGTCAAGGGCGGGCATGAGCTTGTCTTCCCTAGCGGTACGATTGTATGATTGTCGGACAATCTGGCCATCGTGACAAGTCCATGCCCCGCATCGCCACACGGCTCGATATCCGCTCCCAGGACTTCATGGACAATGAGCGCGCCATGCGCGCCCTGGTGGATGATCTCAAGAGCACGGTCGAGCGCGCCGCGCAGGGTGGGCCGGCGGCGGCGGTCACCCGCCACCGCGCCGCCGGCAAGCTCACCGCCCGGGAGCGTATTCAGGCGCTGCTCGATACCGCCAGCCCCTTCCTCGAGCTCTCGCAGCTCGCCGCCCACGAGCTCTACGGCGGGGGCATCGCCTGCGGCGGAATCGTCACCGGCATCGGCAGGGTGAGCGGCCGGGAGTGCGTCATCGTCGCCAACGACCCCACGGTCAAGGGCGGCACGTATTACCCCATGACCGTCAAGAAGCATCTGCGGGCCCAGGAGATCGCGCGCGATAACCGGCTGCCGTGCCTGTATCTGGTGGAAAGCGGCGGCGCGTTCCTGCCGGCGCAGGACGAGGTGTTCCCCGACCGGGAGCACTTCGGGCGCATCTTCTACAACCAGGCGAGGCTCTCGGCGCTCGGGGTGGCGCAGATCGCGGTGGTCCACGGCTCATGCACGGCAGGTGGGGCATATGTGCCCGCGATGGCCGATGAGAACGTCATCGTGCGCAACCAGGGCCGTGTGTTTCTCGGCGGGCCGCCGCTCGTGAAGGCGGCCACGGGCGAGGATATCGACGCCGAATCCCTGGGCGGTGCCGATGTGCACTGCCGGCAATCCGGCGTCTGCGACCACTATGCCGAGAACGACACGCATGCGCTTGCGATCGCGCGGCGCATCGTCGCGCGGCTGCGGCCGGGCCCGAATACCGATCCGCCGCTTGTGCCGCGGGAGCCGCACTACGATCCGCGCGAGCTGTACGGCGCCGTGCCGGCGAGCCTGCGCACGCCCTACGATGTGCGTGAGGTCATCGCGCGCCTCGTCGACGGCTCGGAGATGGAGGAATTCAAGCAGCTGTACGGCACGACGCTGGTGTGCGGCTTTGCGCACCTGGCCGGTTACCCGGTCGGCATCCTCGCGAACAACGGCATCCTGTTCTCCGAAAGCGCGCTCAAGGGCGCGCATTTCATCGAGCTGTGCGCGCGCGAGCACATTGCGCTGCTGTTCCTGCAGAACGTCACCGGGTTCATGGTCGGGGCCAAGGCAGAGGCCGGCGGCATCGCCCGGGACGGCGCCAAGCTGGTGACGGCGGTGGCGTGCGCGCGCGTGCCGAAGATTACGCTCATCATCGGCGGCAGCTACGGTGCCGGCAATTATGCGATGTGCGGCCGGGCGTACTCGCCGCGGTTCCTATTTCAGTGGCCGAACGCACGCACCTCCGTCATGGGGGGCGAGCAGGCGGCGAACGTGCTCGCCACCGTCAAGCGCAGCCGGATCGAGGCCGGCGGCGGCAGCTGGCCGGCCGAGCAGGAGCAAGCGTTCATGCAGCCGATCCGCGAGCAGTACGAGCGCCAAGGGCACCCGTACTACGCCTCGGCCCGCCTGTGGGACGACGGCGTGATCGATCCGCTCGAGACGCGGCGGATTCTGGGACTGTCTCTCGCCGCGGTGCGCAACGCACCCGAAGAAGACAGCCGTTTCGGCATATTTCGGCTGTAGGCGCCATGATCCAACGCCTTCTGGTGGCCAATCGGGGCGAGATCGCCTGCCGTATCCTGCGCACCGCCCGGCGCATGGGCATCCACACGATCGCGGTGTATTCCGATGCCGATACGGGGGCGCGCCACGTGCGCGAGGCCGACGAGGCCGTGCGCATCGGCCCGCCGCCGGCGAGCGCGAGTTATCTCGACATGGCGGCCATACTGAGCGCGGCGCGCGCCACGGCGGCCGAGGCGGTTCACCCGGGCTACGGGTTCCTGTCGGAAAACGCCCGCTTCGCGCGAGCCTGCCGGGAGGCAGGGTTGATTTTCGTGGGGCCGACGCCTGCGGCCATCGAGGCCATGGGCGTCAAGAGCCTGGCCAAGGCCCGGGCGCGCGCCCTCGGCGTGCCGGTGCTGCCCGGCTACGAGGGCGAGCGGCAGGACATCGAGCACCTTGCGGCCGAGGCGCTCGCGGCGGGCCTGCCGCTCATCGTCAAGCCCGCCGCCGGCGGCGGCGGCAAGGGCATGCGGGTGGTGCACTCGCGGCGGGAGATACGCGAGGCGCTGGAGTCGGCGCGGCGGCAGGCCGAGAGCAGCTTCGGCGACGGTACGCTGCTGCTCGAGCGCTACCTTCCCGAGCCGCGCCACATCGAAGTGCAGGTGTTCGCCGACCAGCACGGCAACTGCGTTCACCTCGGCGACCGCGATTGCTCGGTGCAGCGGCGCCATCAGAAGCTCATCGAGGAGGCCCCGGCTCCCGGGCTGGCGGCTGAGCTGCGCGAGCGGCTGCACCGATCGGCGATCGAAGTGGCGCGGGACATCGGTTACACCGGCGCCGGCACGGTGGAGTTTCTCGTCGACGGGGGCGAGTTCTACTTCCTCGAGATGAACACGCGCCTGCAGGTCGAGCACACCGTCACCGAGGCGGTGACTGGTCTTGATCTGGTGGAGTGGCAGTTGCGCGTCGCCGCC
>JAJZVF010000031.1 GCA_021845825.1 Pseudomonadota bacterium
ACGTCAAAGTCGTCTGTGGGGGATGACGCGAGTGCAGCGGATGGGGTCGTGAGAGCGCTGGCATGAGGTTTTCGGAGCCCGGTGGAGGCTGTGCAGGAGAGTACTGGCGGAGAGAGAGGGATTCGAAGGCGACTTAAAATAGCCTTATTTTACCGCTCTCGCGCCAAATCCAGATTCTAGTTACCCCGCCTTTTACCCCAATCCGGTAGCGCCGTAGGCGCCGCCCGGCGTGGCTGTCACCACGGCGAGCGGCTGAGCAAGCAACACCGAGAAGGGGTGCCACATGCCTGACGCTGATCCTACCTCCCTACGGCTGCCGGCCGCAAAGCAGCCCGCCGCCGTCCCCCTCGCCACCATCAAGGCGTACCGCCGCACCAGCTGCGCCATCGTCACCATCGAGCGCGCCGGCCGCGCTCCCCATCGCCATCGCATCAGCCTGCGCCGCTACGCCTCGCTGCGGGAATGGACCATCAGCCGTGCCGCACGCCGCTGGCGCACGTCGGGCGCCTTGCTGCGCGGCTCGATCGCCGTCTCCCTCTGGCCGCAGGGCGAGTGCCGCCCGCAGGGCCGCGCCTGACCCTCACACCCCTCTGACCCGGAGTTCCCCAACATGAGAACCACGACCACCGTCACTCGTATCCGCGCGGCGGCGCCGCAGCCGGGCGCCGTCGCAATGACCCTCGATGATCTCGAGATCGTCGAGGGACTGCTCGCCACGGCTCACACCGCACTCAGCGCAGAGGATGCCGACATCGAGGGGGTCCAAGTCACCCTCGGCCTCGCCCTCGAGCGCCTGCGTGCCGGAATGGAGCGCGTCCGCGCGATCCGGCCCACCGATCTCTGACAGGACCACGCTCATGAACACGATCAAGTCTCGCACTCTCAGCATCCTGCTCGCCGCCCTTGCGGCAGTCTCTCTCGCCGCCTGCGGCGGTGGGGGCGGTGGCAGCAGCACCGCATCCAGCCCGGGCGGCGGGACCACGCCGCCCTCGGCGCAGCTCGCCGCCTGCACCACGACCCTCTACAACGATGCGGTCGACCAGGGCGTCGCGCCTTGCCTCACCGTGACGGGACTTGCGAGCGGGCAGTCGGTGTCCGTGTCCGATGGTTCGGCCACACTGACCGAGAGCAGCAACGGGACCTTCGATTTCCCGACCCTCCAGAATGGGACGCAGAACGGCGGCGTCGTGCCTCCGTCCGCGACGTTCTCGACCACGACCACTACCGGCGGGGCTGCGTGCTCGCTCTCGGGAGGCACCGCGTCGACTACGCCGTATGCGGTCACCGCCCTGTGCAGCAAGTATCCGGCGGTGAACCCGGGCTTGCCGAAGGTCACGACGATGCCCGGGGTGAGCGGAACGGCGCAGGTGATCGCCTCGCCCACCATCGTGCCCATCTATATCTCGACGGGCAGCATGGCCACTGGCAACGAGTCCAACGATGCCGCGTTCCTCTCCGAGCTCGTGAGCTCTCAGGAGTGGGGACTGCTCACGCAGTATGGAGTGGGTGCTGCCACGGTCGATGCGGCCGTGACGGTGGATCCCGGCGCGTGGACTCAGTACTACACGGTGAAGCCCTCGGACCTCAGCACCATCGCTCAGGAGGTGCAGAGCCAAGGCGTTACGCTGACGGCGAGCACGGTGCTGACGATCTACCTGCCGGTCGGCATCTACGTCGGTCCAACCCTGAGCGGTGGCACCGGGCACAGCGGCACGGTAGCGGTGGGGAGCCTCAATGTCCCCTATGTGATCGTGACGGACGACAACACGAGCGACACCGCGTACGCCGCGTCCTATAGCGTCTATTGGCAGGCCGAAGCAAACTTGCTCAATGTCGTGACGAACGCCGACGGCCAGGGCTATGGCTGGATGAGCGCGAATCCGGACCTCTGGCTCGGAGCCGGTGTCTACGGCACGACCGGCACGGACACCATCGGCATCGGCACGCTGTGCGCGCCGGCCACCGTCACCGCCACGGATATCTCCACTGGCGATATCGTCCCGATCTGGTCGCAGTCGGATGCGGCTGCCGGCCGGGATCCCTGCCAGCCGCAGGTCGTGGTGTCCTATAACCCGGATGGCACGCAGTCGGGCACGCAGGTGGAACTCTCGAATCCCACAGCGCCCTTCGTTGGCCTCGTCGTGACGCAGGGACTCACGACCGTCACGAGCACCCTCGGCGGGGTCTCGCGGACCGATCAGGCGGTCGTGGTCGCACCCGGCCAGTCCGTCACCGTGCAGGCCGAGGTGTTCTCCACACAGCCGATCCCGGATATGGGAGCCTACCAGCCCGGCGTCGTGTCCTACATCGGCCAGTCCGACGGAGGCGCTCTCAGCGCCAATGCGCTCTCCGGTCAACCACTCATCTCGGTTTCCGCGGTGAAGAACCTCACGCGACCGAGCGCGACGGGAGTCAACAACGGCGACACCATCGAGTTCACGATCACGGCATCGTCCACGCCGTTCAAGGGCATGTACATCGTGGAAATCAACAACTGGCCCATGCCCATCGGCGTGACCAACGGCACGACTTGGCAGTAACACCACAGAGCCGGGGGCGGCGCTGCCGCCCCCGGCAGGAGAACCAACATGAAACGCATCAGCCTCATCATGCTCACCGCCGCCTTCGTCGCTACTGCCCTCGCGGGCTGCGCCGAGCGGCACTCCGTCAACTACTACCTGCATCACGTGGCTGCACGCACGCGGGAAATGAAACACTGCATGCGGGATCACAGCACCAGCTATGACTGCCGCGCAGCAGCCGCTTCTTTTGATGCCGCACCGCCGGTACCCGTCGATTGACATCCAACCGGGCCGACTGCCCGCCGGCCCGGCGTCCTATCCCGCGCAGCGGGAATTGAAGCCCGCGATGCGGGAATTGCGGACTGATGGTGTGTCGGGCATATCCCGGGATCGGGAGTTGGTTCGCCGGGGCGACTGAGTCGCCCCGGCGAGGAGGCAAGAATGGGCACCATACACTTGCTCGAGCAGCGCCGGCTGCGCCGGAGGATGCATCCCATGGATCGACTCGTGGCCGTCCACGAGGACCTGCTGATCGACTTGGATCGCGCCCAGGCCAGAAAACGCGCCTGGCAGATCGACGAGGAGGAATACGAGCAGGCCGAGAAGGCGCCCCCGAACCCGTCCGCGACGGGCGCGGGGGCGGCATCCGGCGAGGCCATCAAGCCGGCGTCCACCGTCGCCGTATCGGTCACGGTGATCCCCGCCGACGCGGACAATCAGGTGAAGGTGTTCGATCCCTACGAGTTCCATGAAGTGGAGGAATCCATCGAGGGACTGAAGGACCACGACCAGGAGCGCGTGAAGCTCGCGCTCGCGCGTGCCGGCCGCAACGGTGGCTATCGACCAGTGCCGTGGACCGCAGACCGCGATCTGATTGCAGGGTTCGGTCCCAAACTCGCCAATTTCGCTGAGGTGCTCGAGCATCTGCAGGTCCAGTGGACCTGCGCCACGCGGGCGGCACCTCCGGCCGATGCACGTATCGACCCGGTCCTGCTCCTCGGGCCGCCGGGCGTCGGTAAGACCTACTTTGCACGGACGCTGGCGGAGGCCATCGGGACCCGGATGGAGGTGTATTCCGCGGGCACTGCACAGGATGCCTTCCAGCTTTGCGGCACGGATGCCGGGTGGAGCAACGCGCGGACGGGGCTGGTGTTTGACCTGCTCTCCCGCGGCGACTCCGCCGCGCCCGTGCTGCTCGTGGATGAACTCGACAAGATCCCTGCGTACTCGGTGGGCCGCCGAGACACGCCGATCAACACGCTGCTCGATCTGCTCGAGCCGCTCTCCGCGCGTCGGTATCGAGAACTCTCCCTGCCGGTCCATATGAACGCGAGCCGAATGGTCATTGTCTGCACGGCCAACGAGCGTGATGCGATTCCCGCCCCGCTGCTGGCTCGGCTCACGGAGTTCACGATCGCCGCGCCGACGTCGGAGCAGCGGAGACTCATCATGGAGCACGAGTTCGCGAGGCTGTACGAGGGCCATCACTGCCAGATCGGCCTGCGGTTGGACGATCCCACCGCCGATCGCCTGATCCAGGCCGAGGACCTCGACGTGCGCACCATGCTACGCATGCTCCGGGTCGGCTTCGCCCGCGCACTCGCAGCCGAGTCCGACCGCGTGCTGCTTCCTGAGCCGCCGGCCGGCCGTAGCCGGCGGCGGATCGGGTTTATCTGAGGAGGTCTACGTGCCACCCAACATCGAGATGCCCGAGTGGCCGCGCCTCTACGTCTGGACCGCTGATGGACAGTGGTGGGCCGCTGTCGTCGATGAGACTGGACGCTGGCTGTGGAGCGCCAAGGAAGCCGTGCCCGAACTCCTCGGCCGGGACGGTATGATCGCAGCCGCGCGGCGCGCGGGATACGTCGGTCTCCCGATCATCGAGGCGCGTCACCTCCGGGACGTTCCGCGCCGGCCGAACGCCTCAAAGTGATGAACATGGAGGGGTGGCAGAGTGGTTTATTGCGCGGGTCTTGAGTACCCGTGTGCCCTCCCGGGCACCGTGGGTTCAAATCCCACCCCCTCCGCCAATTTGGGATTGTTAGATGCGCCTATTCCTCGACACCGAATTCACTGACGCGAACGTCCTGAAAGCCGAGCTTATCAGCCTGGCGCTGGTGAGCGAGGACGGTGTGAATGAACTGTATCTCGAGCGCGATCCGTTGCCCGGGCGATGCTCGGCCTTCGTCCGTGCCAATGTGTGCCCGCTGCTGGATCGCGGATCGGCTGCTGTCCCTGATGGCGAGTTCACGCGCCGGCTGCGGGCATTCCTGCGCGGGATCCCGGAGCCGCTCATCATCGCGGACTTTCCCGGCGACAAGTTCTTCTGCGAGGTCGCACTCACTGGGTTTCACCTGCCGCGCTCGGCGCTCGTCGACAGCGGCCCGATCCCCGCGATCCGCTGGCAGGTCGAGGACGATGCAGACCTCGCTGCCAGGATCGAGCGGTGGTTCGCCATGCACCCGACCGTCAAGCGACACCATGCGCTCACCGATGCCAGGGCGCTACGGGACGCCTGGATGGAGATGCACTGGGATGGTTGAGCTGGCGGACCGTCAGCTCGTGACGATCGAGCCCAGAGAACCGATCAGAGCCCCAAGTAAACCCGTTATCGCGGGAAGGAGTATGTTTACGGTCATCGAGATCACCCTCTTGAGGCGCTCGCTTCGACCAGCGCACAGAATCGCGCCGCCGCTGGAACATGCGAGCAAAACCGCTTGGTCTCCGCGCGCCCTTGAAGTATAGCTACGTCGCTCGCTGCATTCAGAACGGCGGCTGCAAATTGCTTCGACTCACTGCTGTTGCCAGACCAAATCGCCTTGTTTGCCTCAACGGCCTTGCGTGTATACGCGACGGTCAAGTAGGTCTTGTCACCCTTGCGGCCAAACAGATGTCCCTTGCCGTACCCGATCTCGAAGTCAGTCGCAAGCGGTATTGCCCCGGGACCCCGGATTTCCCACCGGAGCACACCGTGGACATCTCGAGCAGCGCCGCGGACAGGATCAGAGCCGCTCACCCACACATATACTCTCAGCGCCGCGTGATTTTCCGGCTGGCTGATTTCACTCATTGGAACCTGTGCGCCGCTCGGTATGGCAAATGCGAAAGCCGCAGTGACTCCTGGCGCGCCCTCGCGAGCAAGCATACGCGCGAAGCCAGTGGCAGGAGTCGGCTCACTCGGCGGGTTCGACAAGAGCGACACGAACACGATGAGCGCGGTGGACCCCAAAATGACCCAGAGTGCGAATTTGCGCACGCGGCGCGCTCTGCGGGCCTTCGTTGCTTCTGGATCGAGACCCGTGGTTTCCATCGTTCCCCTCACTCTCAAGCTGACTCGCGTGTTCTTGTCGCACGCTGATTGCTCACTCTGTGTCGACCGTGTGACGTGCCGGCCTGCGTAGCACGTCACGCGGCCTGACGGATTGACGGCCTTACGTCAGCCGCACATTCTCCAACAGTTCCAGCGTTGCATCGGCACTGGACACGGCGCCCTTCATCCGTCCCAGCCGGTCCTCGCACAGTTTGAGGTATTCTCGGACGAAGTCTTCGCTACGGGTAAGAAACCGTTCTCGAACATCCAACGGCGCATCCTTGAGAGGCACCGTCTCTGTTCGACGCTCCTGGCTCAACGCCGCTGGTTCGCGAGTGAAATACAACCCCCATCGCCCCGATCTTCGCTCGAGAGACACGCGTTCAATCCGCTGTGTGAAGGCGACAAGAACGGCCGCAACCATTTCCATCCCGGCATCCCCAAAGTTGCTCGGTGGGGGATTGAGGACGAAAGTCGTGAACGAGATACCAAAGGCTTCGCCGAGGCGCTGCGCCCACGTATCTAGCTGGACAATACGTTGAGCGACCGCGTCCTCGTATCGCGTGAGCTGCGACTGTTGCGGGTAAAGGAGATTTGCCTGGAATGTGAGCTTCTTCGCGCGATTGGTCGAAGAAGCTGCAGAATCTGCGCTCGAGAGAGCGCGATCTTGAGTCGACATGTTTAGATCCTTTCGAAGCGTCAGCCTCGAATTGAACCCGCCGAAATTGGCGGGATCGGCCGTCAGGCCAAGGTCGATCCTATGTGGAACGGATCTTGCTGTCAAACTGCGGCTTTACCGACCCTCGTCACGCCTTGAGCCTGATGGCCTCGTGGCGGTCCGCTCACCGCCCAGGGGATTGCTCACGCGAATCCCGAGCGCCCGGGCCTGCTGTTCCGCCCGGCGTCGAAAATCACTGCTCCCCGTCAGCTTGACCGCGCCGCCGAATTTCGCCGCGCCCACCAGCAGCGCGGCACGAAGGGCGTCATCTCGCGCAAGTCCCGGCCCGCTGATGAGATGCCGGGTCACCGCGAATGCTTCGCCGCCGGCGGCATCACGGTATATGACTCGCCGCCGCGCCTGATCCCATTCCCGCTGGAAGCCGCCGATCCGCCAGGGCGGACGCTGAGGCAGCGGCACGCCGGCGATGCCGTTGGCCGCACCCTGCTGGACCACATGGTCGAGTAAATCGCGGATCTCGCGCTCACGCTTGCGGCGCAGACGTTCTTTTTCCCGCGCAGCAGCCTGCTGGCGCAGTGCCTCAATCGTCGTCCCGATCTGCCGCGCCTTGCGCTCCCATAGCACCCGCTGAGCGGCGCACCACGCTGCGTCCCCGGCGTGGCGCTTGGCCTCCTGGTAGTGCGCCTGACTCGCCCGCACGGAAGTACCGCTGAACAGCCCCATGACCTCCCGGAGCCGCTGGTACTCGGTCCGGTCCGATCCTCCACCTCCCGAGTGCGCCCGCCCGCCGCCCTGCTGTCGCCGTGCCTGATCGCGCTCCTGGCGAGCTCGATTCGTCTGCCGCCGACCCCGGCGGGTACTGCGCTGTCGCTTCTGCCGCTCCCGCTGCGCGCCCCGGCGCTCGGCCTCGATCTCGAGGTGCGCCATGCGTAGGGCACTATAGTCGCGCTGCGAGTGCGGTCGGGCGCGGCCGATACGCAGCTCCCGGTCATTCTCCCGTTTCCACTGATCCCGGAGCGATCGGTATCCCTCATCGTAAGCGAGTCCCTTCTCGCGCGTGTGCATCTCGAGCGCGGTGCGCGCCTTGGCAATGTCCTCGGGATCGATCTTGTCGGCGCGTGCGGCTTCGGCTTCTTCCTTCTCGCCATCCAGCCGCTCGGCTGCGCGGCGGTTCAGTCCGGCGTCCCACCGCGCATTATCGGCGTCACGTTTGGACTCGCCTGCCGCCTGCTCGGCTGCATCCGCTCGCGCGCTCTGTTGCCGTAGCTGCTCGCCTTGTTGAGCCGCTTGCTCGCGCTCGGCGGAGTTCAGGATCCGTCCCTGGCGCGCCAGCGCGCGGTACGCCGCGGCGGAGATATGCTTCCTGCGACTGTCCTTCTCTCCGCGCTCGAGCCCGGTGATCTCAGCGATGCGATCCTGCAGACGCTGCCCGCGCGCGCGCCGGTCACCGACTACGTGCTCTTTTCCGTCCGGACCACGCTCCCGGCGCTCCATACGCACGACTCGACCCCTCCCATCTGTCTTGTCCTTGACGATGTGACAGTGGGCGTTGTACGCGATGCTGCCGTCCTCTCTGATGTGTCCTTCATCCAGGTGGATATCCGCCCGGAGCACACGCTGTCCGGTGACTTCCTCGATCGCGGCGCATGCCTCGCGCACTTGACGCTCGAGCTCCACTTTCCATGCATCCACTCCCTCGCAAGGATGATCTTCGGGCGGGTCCGCAAGGTTCATCACGCCTTCTTCCAGCGGACTGTATCCCGGTGTCGCCAGCGCCTTTTTTGAGGCGAGCGCCATCTTCTCGCGGTATGTGGCTTCCACATCGCCGAACACGACGCTGATGTTCCCGAGACGATGCTCCGGAGGAAGCATATCTCTGGGCGGCACTTCTCGGGTGTTGTGGGCGACCGCCAAGATGCCGCCGATCGGGACGGGTTTGAAGTGGATCGATGAACCGCGTGCCATAGGACTTGTCCTGTCTACTTTCTCCGGGTGCAGGGGCTTGCCCCTGCCGCACTTGACCGGCTTGCCGGTCCGCACATCCGAGAGGATGTGAGTGCGCACTCACATCCTCTCGGATGTAGTGCTCAGACCATTCCGCCCCGCGGGCTGCACCGGTCCTGCGGGCCGCAAGCCCTGCGGGGTTCAGGCCGGACAAGTCCGGCCTCCGAATGTGATCCGTGACAAGTCACGTAGCCCGGAAAACGTCCGGTCCGAAGCTCCCATCGCGCTCCACCTGACTCCCGAGCCGATCCCGTGCGGACTCCGAGACGCATGGACCGTCATGCCGCCGCCCCCGTCTGTGCCGTGCACCGTGGGAATGCCCCCACGCAATGGGTGCAGCCTGCAACGCGGAATGGAGCGAGGCGCGGCGTGGTGCCGCGCATGGCCCATCAGGAGTCCGTACGATGTCGAAGCGAAAAACCCAAAGCCAGTCCACATCGATCCCACACCCGCTGGCCCAGGCCATCAGAGATGAGGCGGCGAAAGAAGCGCCCGCCGAACCCCAGAGCCAACCCATCCCCGCGCCGGTGTGGTCAGTCCTACGGGGTCTGCGGAACCGGGGCTATTCGGTCCAACAGATTTCCGTATTCCTGTCCCGTCATGGATACAGCGTCGATCCCACTGCGCTGGCGAAACGACTCAGGCCGCGCAACCCAAGATCGGACCAGCCGCAGGACGACGATGCGTCCACCTCAACTCCACCGGCCGCCCAAGCGGACGCCAACGGCGAGTCCAGCGATGAATCTGCGACAGAAGCCAATGCGCGCGAACTCGGCATGCCACCCGCAGGGCGGAATGAGGCATGAGCAAGCACGGTAACGACCCGAACACCTCGGGTGACGCCGAGGTGACAGGTGAGCGTCCATGGCATCGTCGGTCGCGCCTGTACGACCGCGAGCGGGAGATCCGAGCACTGGTCTCTGAAGGCTATTCGCTGCGGCAGGTCATCCAGCACCTCAACCTCCGGGTCAGTCGATCAGCGTTGTGGCGCTTCCTGCGCCGCACGGCCGACCCGGCCGCCCGCCTCGCGGGCGAGCCTGCACCCGCTGCAACCCCGGCCGCGCCGAGCGCGGCCGGGGCCTCGGACGTCGCCGCCGAGGACGCGGCGGCCGAGGCGCTGCTCGCCACTACTCAGTTCTCTCCACCTACTCGGAAGGTTCCACGATGAGCAATACACACGGCATGAACTACATGGACCTCAGCGGGGTCGGCAATGTCGGCAAGACAACCTTGGCGCGACATGTCCTGGCACCGGCCAGCAGCGCAAGCATCGTCACTCTCGAGACGCACTCTCCGTCCGGCGATGAGGCAGCACCCATCGACAGCGGCGTGCTGGCCGCACACCTGTTCGCCGCGCCCCCGGGCGGCGTCATCCTCGATGTCGGCGTAGGAGATTGCGCTGCGGCGCTCGAGGCGCTCGCACTCGTCGCACGGCAGGACTCCGGCCTGCCGTCACGGCTGCGCATCGTTACGCCACTGCTCTGCGACAGTAAGTCGGTGGCCGGCCTGCGGTGGCTACTCGGCCAGCTTCCGGATGCGCTGCGACCCAGTGTCCGCGCGGTGTGGAATCGGGTGCGGTGGGGGCGGGAAGACGAATCGACGCTGAAGGACAGCGAGATCGCTCGCGCGGCTCGATCCGTCGCCCGGCAGAGCGGCGCTCAGCTCTGCGCGGTGCCGCTTTACGAGTCGGCTCTATACGACCCTGCGCACCCACTGGTGCGGCGGTACGGCAGTATCTCCTCGCTCGCCAGCCTGCCTGATTCGAAGATCCGTGAGGTGGCACTCAGCGAGATGTCGACGCTCCTCGCCGCGCGCGACGCCGCGCAGGCAGCAGTGGCGAACTGCGCCCAGGTGTTCACGGCGCTCAATGACTGAGGACGGCGACGGCAGGGGACGGGGTGAGGAGGTGCCAGCGGACGGCACCGCCGCGCTCGAGGCGCTCGCGGAGTGCCTGCGCCACTTGGCGTGCGGGTACGGCCTCGATCCCCGCGAGCGGGCGGCCTGCCTCGCCATCCTCGAGGCGGGCATCCCCGGCGCGGACCCCGCCGACCTCGCGGCGGTAACGAAGCTCATGCAGGCGCCGCGCAGCCTTGCCGCCCGGGCGCGTGACCAAGCGAGCGCACTGTCCATCCGACTCTCGGCTACAGCGGAAACGTCACGCCAGCAGCCACCGTGTGATCGAGTACCAGAATAGAGCGTAATCCTTTGATTTTATTATATCTTGACGTGACGTCCGCTGACACCAATAATGCACGTGCAGCGAGGCGCACTGGCTTCGTAGCGAATAAAAGCAACGCCGCTCCGCGGGACCAATCCAAGTGGGTTCGCCCCTGCCCGCGGTTCGGCTTTCTCTATCGTGCGATACGCCATACTCATCGACGGCGGCTTCATCAAGAAAAAGCTGGGATCACAGGAACAGCCGCTGACCGCCAAGGTGGTCTCGGCGTTCTTGAAGTCCCTGCGATCGCACGAGGCATTAAAAACCAACACCCTTCATCGAGTCTATTGGTACGACGCTCCACCATTGACCGATAAGATTCGCAAGCCCCTCAATGGAGGCACGCTCGATCTCGGGCGATCTGCCCTGGCTGAAGCAAATACCGCGCTCTTCGCAAGCTTAAGGAACGAGTCCTTTTTCTCGCTGCGAAGTGGCGAGGTCGTTCACCGGGGTTGGAAGGTAAAACCGGACGTGTTGCCTGAAAATCAGGCCGAGGCACGCATCACCGCAGACGATATCGTCCCCAATATCCAGCAGAAGGGCGTCGACATGCGTCTTGGCTTGGATATCGCCTCTCTAACGCTGAAGTCTCATGCGGACATCATCGTTCTGGTCACCGGCGACAGCGACTTTGTGCCGGCGTTGAAATTCGCAAGACGCGAAGGCGCACAGGTCTTCTTGGTCCCTCTCGGTCATCATCTGCGCCCTGAGATGACCGAACACTCGGACCTCATCATCAATATTTTTGACTTGGGCTTCGAGAAGCCGATTCGGCGGCCGGCGAAGCGCCCCTGAAGCCGCCGCGCGTCGTCCGGCCCATCCATGGGCCGTGGAACCGCATCGTCACTCCGGATGATTCAACCGGATATTGATCCCGCCTGAGAGTCCCTGGTGGCGCAGGGCATCCTGCGCGTGGCCGATGCCACGTGAGGCGTGCTTGGCGACGTTCGCCGCGTGCTGAGCGGCGGTGCGGCTGAAGAATCCCTTGCCGGCCTTCTCCGCCCCCGCACTTTCTGCGGCAGCGCCCGGGGCGACCTCCTTCGGGTCCGCGATGCCGTCCTGCCCGCCGACTGCAGGCCCGCCTGTATTCGAGTCTGCGCCGCGATCCTGGCCGGGGGCGGCCTTGGAGCCGGCCGCCCCCGCCTGACGCGACGCCGAACCTCCGTCGCGGTCCCCGAAGCGAATATTCGGCGCTGGTCCGCCCGCAGCGGCCCCGGACGCGCCTGCCGGCCGAGCGGAGGCTCCCGGCTGGGCGGGCCGGGCTGTGCCGGCCGAATCCACCGTCCACCCGCCGGTTGGGCCGCTGGATCCTCCGCCGCGCCCGATGCTGCCCGCAGGGCCGCTCGAACCGGGTCCGAGCGACCGCGCAAGACCCGCGACGCCGCCGCCCGAACCTGCGGCAGTCCCATTCTTGCCCGCCATGCTCCCGAGCATCCCCATGGCACCCATGTCCCCAGCGATCCCGCCCGCCACCGCGGACCCGCCGCCGAGCCGTTTCGCCATGGCGGCGAGCGCCATGCCACCAGAGCCCGCGAGGCCCGCGACACCCGCTGCTGCCCCGGCTGCGCCCATTGCCGCTCCCGCGCCGCCCACCGCAGCACCCATGAAGCTGCCGGTCGAGAGCGAGGGACTGCCCGAGAGCATGCTGCCAGCGATCCCCGGCGCCATGAGACCGGTAACCCCGTACACCAGAGTCACGAACGAAAGCTCAATGGGCGTCGTCCAACCGCCGCCACCATCTGCGTGCATCGTCTGAAACACGTGCTGGATCATCTGCGGCAGATGCACGCCGGTCACCAGGATGACAGTCAACACGAAATACTTCACGCCGATGCTGAACACGTAGGACAGATACTTTTCGGAGAATGTCGTGGTCCAGCTACTTCCCGCAAACGCCAGCATGAACACCCCGGCACCCAGGATGACCGAGGCTTCGATGTTGATAATGAGTGCCTCGAAGGCGAGCAAAGCGTACGCGAGCACGAAAATCGCCGCAGCCAACACGTTAGCGAGACCCCACAGCACATCGTCCAACGGATGAAACGCTGCAAGTTGACTGCGCACAACCGACTCTAGAGCAGTGATCGCCGGCAAGCTCTCCCCGAAGATGGCGGACGGGTTTGCTGGCGTCAGCGCACCAGCCTGAGCCGCAGAAGTGCCCGTTACGATGAGTCCCGCGTGCTGAAACATATACAGCACGCGCGGCACCCAATCAGGTGCCATGCCAATGACCCCGAAATAGAAGATCGCAAAGAACATGATCTTCAGGGTCAGGCTACCGAGGAGCTCGTGCAGTTCAGGCCGCTTTAGGGCCCATTGGATGCCGACCCATGAAATCTCGAGGACAGCCAGCCAGGAAAAGAGATCCTGCGCGGCCGCAGTCGCGTGGGTCAACCATCCGCCCGCAGAATCGGCGAATACCTGCTGAATGGTGTCCAGCATGCCAGTGGTGCTTGCCGCCGGCAGCGGTCCGGCCGACTGTGCGAGCGCGACAGCCGGAACCAGCAACGCCGCGAGGGCGAGAACCGCGACTACACTGCGACGAGTATCAGAGCGCATGACACGTGCTCCACGCGAGGTAGACCATCCCACAGAGTGAGAATGTGATCATCGCGATGGGGATCCACAGCGGTAGCGGACGATGCATATCGATGTTAGGAATCAGTTTCATGGCCGCGCCCTCAAAGTTGGTACACCGCGTATTGGATCGAACCGCAGCCGAGTCCATTTTTTCCACCCGTGAGCTGGATCTGACCGCTTTGTCCGGCCGGCAAGGTGAAGGTCAGTGAAAAGGGGAAGTACATATCGGTCGGGTTGTAATTGCTGCCGCCCTTGGCGTACTGCGCACTCTGCGACGCGAGGGGCGCGCCTCCCGAGGTTGCTGACAACGTTATTTTCCCGGTGTTGGAATTTGAGCCGCAGCCGCCTTGGCCGATGCCGGCCGAGGCGTCGGCAAAGACCAACTGCGGATAGCTTTTTGCGGGCACGGCGACGGTCGGTGCACTGGTGTCGTACTGGATGCAGCGGTACCGATAGAAGCGACTGCCGCACCAGCCCCAGTAGCTATACGTCGAGGGGCCGACGGGTCCGCATGCGGGTCCACCTCCGCCCGGGCACGGCTCTGGCGTACCCACGTTTCCCAATCCC
Organism: Pseudomonadota bacterium; assembly: GCA_021845825.1. GTDB lineage: Bacteria > Pseudomonadota > Gammaproteobacteria > Steroidobacterales > Steroidobacteraceae > 13-2-20CM-66-19. Next base: position 13,881 of record JAJZVF010000031.1, read on the forward strand.
GAGTTTTTCACCGCCGAGCACAGCGACTGCAAAGATGCGTAGGGCGCGGCGGTGCAGTTTGACGTATTGATGTTCTGATTCAAATTGTTATTTATGTTTGTGATTTGTCCCTGCTGATTTCCGTACTCGTTGTTCAGGTTATTGATCTGCCCCTGCTGGCTGCTGTAGTCATTGGTCAGATTGGTGACCTGAGACGAGAGCTGCGAATACCACGGGTATGCGCCGCCGGCACGATGGTAAGAGTCGTCGACGTTGATCGAGCCTTGCGCCCAGCCAGGTTGGTCGTTTAGGTTGCCAGGACCATCCTGGGTCACCATGGACCAGCCGGTGCTGTATTGCGGCTGCCAGCCATCACCGTTGGCGCATGGTTCCCACGCCGTATGTGCAACGTTTCCTTGCCCGGAAAAGCAGAATGTCCCTTGGGCACCTTCCCACGTCCCGTTGGAGTGCACCGCCCAGGTCTGCTGCGCTTGGTTCGCGTCCCACAACGTCATGAAATGGCGTTGAGACACAAACGAAATGGAGTCGTTTGCGTTGCTCTCCAATGTGAGAAAAGCCCCGAAGCTCGCATCCTGCATATTCACGGCATTAGCACCGTTGGGTGCCCTTAGCACCAGTTCCCCCCCGTCCCCGCTATTCTCCAACACCGCGTCCCCGTTGTCGGCCGTCAATGTGTTAGGCACGTGCAGATTGCCGTTTTGGTTCACTGCCAGTGCCGCCCACGAGCTGCCATTCCACGCGAAGGCCCGATCCGTGTCCAAGGTGAGGCGCACGTCGCCGTTCTGGTTGCCAGAGCTCGGCAGCGCCGCGAACGTCGACACTGGGGCGCGCCAGTGACCGCCGCCGACCGATTGCCATGTGCCGCTCTGGCAGCTCACGATCGCCCCAGTCCCGTCTTGCGCGATGGCACCGGTATTGGCGCAGGACGCGCCCGGAGTCTCGACAGCCCCCAGGATCAGGGGCGTGGACATGGTGTTTCCGGCCGCAGTCGGAGCGGGCACCCTCCAAAGGAAGCGCGAATCGTCCGCCTGCTGCGCGGCATTCGCCTCGACCTTTACGTCGATGCTTCCCGGATTGATCCCGGCCGGTGCCGCTGCCTGCCAGGTGCGCCCCGTGCCGTAGATCGTGCCGGCCACCTGACCGGCGACCGGCACCTCGGGCACGTAGCCCCCTCGGTCGCCGAGATCGAGCAGGATCTGCCCCGCGTCCGCGTCCGGATACCGGTACGGGCCCTGTGCCACCACGTAGCCCGTGACATTGCCGGCGCTGTCGGCCTGGTACTGGACCGAGATCGGATCGCCCATCGCATCCGTGGTCTTTGTCCCCGGGGCCAAGTAGCCCTGGGAAACGAGCGTCGCGACTGTCACCGTGTGCGTGCTGCCCGGCGTGGACAGAGAGGCCATGTAGCCATACTCGTACTGCAGAGCGGCGTTCGTGATCGTCGAGAGTTGCCCCGCCTCGACCTGTGCCACCTGGTCCGAAAATGCCTGGTGCTGCATGCCGACCATGCTCGGCAGCATGATCGCGATGCCCAACAGCACGGAGATATACAGGATAACCTCGGCTGCACCCATGTTATTTCTCCCTCACCGCCGCAGCGTGGGCGGCGCGGCGGATGTTGGAGTTTGCCTTCACGGCCGCCCGCGACGGCGGCACCCGAACGAAGACGACGGGCAGCGCGGTCTGGGTCTGACAGGCGTGCGCCGCGACGGCGAGTAGCCGCGCGTCTCGATGCTCTCGCACCGCGAGGCGGTGCGCGGCGAGTAGCACGACAGCCAGGATGGCGAGCGCCGTGTAGTAGCAGACCCGCAGGCGAGGGACGGCGCAGGCCGGCGAAAGCCAGCATCGGATACGAGATACGAGGGTCATATGGGCTCCTGGGCGATGGGCTCGGGTCCAGATGCGGTCGGCGGCAGGCCGAGCCCAGTTGGCCCGCCGCCGACCTGGGCGGCTGTACGGGCCGCCCTGTACCCATTCCCCGGAGGGGGGGTAACGGGGGACGAACTGTCGTATCTGTCGTAGTCCGTCGTACGGGTTACACGACAGATAACACACTGATTCCATTGATGAAAATGACAAGTGTCGTAAGTGTCGTAGCGACTCGGGGGAACGCAGCAGAACAGGCAAGATGGACACATAACACTGGATCTATATATAGTAGTAGTAGAATTTGCATTTCTAGCCCGTTACGACACTTACGACATTTCGCTTTTTTCCCGCAAAAACAACGTGTTGAGTGTCGTAAGTGGGCTACGACACTCATACGACACTTACGACACTTGGGCTGCGGCGGTCAGGGCGGGATTGAGTTCCACAACCCAGGAACGGCCCTCGCGCACGATGCGCGCGCGCCCGGCCTCCTCGAGGATCGCGAGCGCAGCAGTAAACCGTTCACCTGCGCGCACGCGCTCGGCCTCGAGCGGCTTTTGCAGCGGGCCCAGCCGCTGCACGTCGCGCTTCGCGAACCGGGTCTTGCCGGTATCGCGGGCACGCCGCAGGAGCCATCCATCCAACGCCACGGCGTCGCTGATCTCTGTCGGCAAAGCAACTTGGCCAAAGAACCGGCGCGCCTCTTGCAGGTGCCAATTCATGATCGCCGCCCCGGCGCAGATGTGCCGCTCGGCCACGACCGCAGTGGCAGGGTCCTCGAAGACCGCGAGGACGGCGGCAACCCGCGCGAGATTGTCGGCCGCTTTGGCGGCCACGTCCTTGAGGTCCACCATCTCCCGCGTCGGCCGCATCGAATGTTCGACGTTGTCGTGCCAGGCCACCCATGATCGTTTCGCAGCCGACTCAAGCGGCAGCACGCGCGGCACCAGACGCCCATGCTCATCCAACGTCCCCTGGCGCTCGAGCATCGCTCGCAACTGGGCGTGATAGGCCGTGAGTGCCGGGAACCCCGGTGGTGGTTCGCAGAAGTCCCGGTATCCCTGCGTACTCTCCGGCCATGCGATGAGAAATCGCGCGAGAAAACCCGATGAGCGTGCGAGGCCACGGGTGCTCTGCACGAAGTCGAGCAACAGTCCCGACTGAACCTGGATGCCCACCGTGAGCCGGGCGCCGGCGACCCGGAAGCTCTCCTTCGTGCGCCGATCGATCGTCACACTCGCCCCATCCCATAGGACGTTGATCAGCGCGAGGTTCCGGACGAGCGTCTCCTTGCTCATGCCATGCCCACCCAGGATCATCCCGCCCTCAGCGGCCATGATCGCGGCCGAGGGCCACTTTTTGGCGAGTCCCCACGCGATCGCCTCCGGCGTCGTGTCCTCATAGAACATCTGCGGCATTCGCGGCGCCTCGGGCTTCGCCCGCTGAGCCTCTGCGAGTTCCGCCACACTGTCAGCGCTCGAGGCGGATTTCCCTTTCTCCTTGCGCAGCCCCGCCGTGAGCGCCTCCATCCGAGCCGTCCATGCGGCGAGCTCCGCCTCGTAGTCCTTCACTTGCTCGAGATTCTCGTCGAGCCGCGCCTGCTCATACTCGCGCAGGGGCTTGGCAAAAAAATTGTCGCACGCGCTCTTGCGTTCCCCCGACTCCGCGACGGTGATCGCGAACAGGCTGCTCGGACCGCGCAATCCCTCCGCACGCTCCACATCCGCAATGCCTTGCGCGGCGAGACTCGTCGCGGTCACCGCGCTCATCGCCACCATCGAAAGTGGTGCCTTCAAGAAGCCCTGTACTTCCTGCACCGCCTCGCGCACGACATCGGGCAGCGCCTCGATGGGATACGGTGCCGCAGCGAGCGCGGGCACGATCTGCTCCGGCTTCGGCCAGGCGTCGATCTTCGCCGCGACGCCGTCGCCGTCAGCCTCCATACGGCGGAGGATCTCCTGCGCGGCGATACCGCGCGGCCGATAGTCATCGGCACTCCCACCTGGCCTCGGCGCAGTCCCGCCGCCCCTCGCGGCGGCGAGCAGCTGACGTCCAGCCTCCTCGGCCTCCTGCAGGGTCTCCGCCGCCGGCGCTCCGCGCCGCCGATGACGACCGCGCCAGCAGCCCACGATGTACTGACCACTGCAATCCCGGCGCACGTAGCACCCCCGATCGGGGTCGCTACGATACTGGTAGGCCCACCCAGTGTCGGCGCAGGAAAGGACCTGACCTGCCAGTACAGGGTCCGGTGGAGTCAGTCCGGCACCGCGTAGCGCGCTGCGGAAATCCTCTGCGGCGCTCATCGCGCACCTCCGGCCCCCCGCTGGGGCGATGGCACGACACCTGTCGGTCGGCGGCCTCCGCTCGCACACCGCGGCCGTTCGGACGAGCGGCCGGCAATCCAAGCGGCGATTTCATCCTCGCGCCAACGCGAGCATCGCTCCCCGATCGCAATGTGGCGCGGGAACTTTCCCTCGCGGCCCCAACGATAAATGGTGTCGACGCTGACGCCCGTCAGCGCTCGCACCTCCTTCATGCTGAGCAGTTTCGTCGGCGGGGCCGCCGGCACAGTTCTGTTCGTGCGCATCGTCCATCCTCATACGTTGTCGGATGGACCGCACGCTATTCCGCGCCGCTCGGAATTAGGGGGGAAAAGTTTTGGCTCCGATTTTTCCCCCGTTGTTTTTGACCCGCCCCCGCCCCATTTCTTTCCTTCGCCGACGCCTCCTGCGTGGCGTCGCGAGCGGTAGATCATCGTCGGTCAGTTCGGACCACATTGCAGAAAGTGTCGCGTGGGACATCAGATACCGCGCAAGCGGCCGTATCCCTTCCTTCACTGATTGCTCCACATCATTCCGACCCGTCAATAATTGACCCATGGCCTTATCGGACAGGCTTGGCATTCCGATGATCGAACACAACAGATTGACGTCGATGTATGGCAGCACATGCTGTTGTTGCCACCGCGCGCGATCTGCAGCCGAGAATTTCGGCGACTTCTTTTCAACTTTTCGAGCCCGTGAGCGCTCGCTCCCCTTATTACACGCTCGCTGCGCGGAGAGCCATGCACTCCATGCGGCGTGTAGTTGATCGTCGGTACAGGAGAGGTCCACCGCCACCGCACGGGCGCGATCACCGTATCGGCTGCACACCTCGCCGAGCGAGTCCTTCATCACAGGCCACCGCGCGGTGGCGGCGGCAAAGGATGGACAGCGCAGCTCATCGAGTGTCTCTCGTGCAAATTCGCTCCACACAGACATCGCCCGACCATCGGATCCAATCAAACACTTCGCGTGTGCGCTACTGAGAGCCTCATGCACCGTAAGATCTCGCACCATGTGCGATCGGTCACGGGTCTGGATTGGTCCCGACCAAGGAAATATCGCACCGGTTGGATTTGCAAACAAACTCTTTACATCAATTACTAACGTCTCGGTATCGATCTGGCTCCAGCGACTCGCGCGTAGGCGAATCATGTGTCGGTCGAAGAGCGCGCGATGCCATTCCCGCAGGCTCAGGTTTCCGCAGGCGTCATATCGCTGGAGTCGGAAATCCAGTCGGCGCAGCAGGTCCTTTATCGCCTGATCGGTCCCGGCTGATGGGCGGCGGCGGCCCATGTACCGCCAGACTGGCACCGTGTTCACAGGCTTCGCCATCACTTACTCCGACCGGCCTTGAGTTCATCCAAGTAATCCGCCCACTCCTGCATCATTTTGCGACGCTCACCGAGGCGGAGCGCCCTGTTATATGCCGCCCGGACTTTGTTGCGTTCTTTGTGCGCCAATTGCAACTCTACCGGGTCGGTCGGATAACCCATCTCATTTAGGCGTGTCGAGGCCATGGCGCGAAAGCCATGGGCCGTCATCTCATCTCCGCCATAACCCATCCGCCGCAGCGCCTGGTTGATGGTGTTTTCCGAAATTGGACGGAGACTCGTATGCAGCGCCGGGAAAACATACCGCCCGTGCCCCGTGATCGGCTGGAGGTCGCGCAGGATCGCCACAGCTTGCCGCGCGAGCGGCACTACGTGTTCTTCGCGCATCTTCATCCGGTGGTCGGGAATTCTCCATTCTGGCGTTTCACCATCGAGGGAGAATTCTGACCACTCTGCCCACCTCACTTCGCCCGGGCGGCAAAAAACGTATGGTGCGAGCTTGAGAGCGGCGATGGTCTGCGGCTGACCGCGGTATTGATCGATGCTGCGCAGCAGTTCTCCGATCCTTGCGGGCTCCGTGATGGCGGCATAGCTCTCGGGTTTCCGAGGGGTGAGGGCACCGCGCAGGTCGTGGCTGACGTCGTGTTTGGCGCGTCCGGTCGCGATCGCGAATCGCATGACCCGTCCGACAGCGGCGCGCACCCGGTGCGCGGTGTCGACGACCCCGCGCGCCTCGAGCCGCCGCAGGACCGCCAAAAGTTCCGGTGCCTCGATCTGCGCGATCGGCCGCCCCGAGAGCGGAGCGGCGAGGACGGTCAATTCGTGGCGCTCCCGCTGCCAGGTGCTCTCGGTCAGTGCGGACTTCTTGACCCGCAGCCATTCTTCGGCGACGGCCCCGAAGGTATCGGCGGCCGCAATTTTGTCTGCCCGGCGCCGAACCGCCGGGTCCACCCCATCGGCCACCTGCCGGCGCATGTCGTCGCGCTTCTCGCGTGCTCGGCGCAACGACACATCCGGATAGGTACCCAGCGACAGCAGCTTTTCCCTTCCGGCCACGGCGTATCGGTATCGCCACCAGCGGGCGCCATCAGGCCGGACGATGAGATAGAGACCCCGCTCGTCATAGAGCTTGTAGGGCTTCTCGCGCGCCTTGGCGTTGCGGATCTCCAGTTCTGTGAGGGCGGACACAGGCAGTTACCCCAAATCGGCAAAACTACCCTTGCATTTACCCCACGCTTGGGTAAGCTGTCAACTGACGCTATCGGATGACCTGCGAAGTTAATCGACTGATTTTTAAGGATTTCAGCTTCGGGGTCTGCGGGTATCGGACGGGGTAAGAGGCAGGATTGGCGGAGAGAGAGGGATTCGAACCCTCGAAGGGCTTTTGACCCTTACACCCTTAGCAGGGGTGCGCCTTCGACCACTCGGCCATCTCTCCGCATTCGTTTCATTCGAACCGGCCCAGGCACGGCCT
>JAJZVF010000032.1 GCA_021845825.1 Pseudomonadota bacterium
TCGGTTAGACCGAAGCGGGCGGCAGCCTTCGCGACACGCGGCCCGCGGGCGCAGGCGCGCGCCCACGGACCGGCAAGCCCCGCCACAAACGAAAAGGCCCGCCGCACCTCGTGCGCGGCGGGCCCGCCGGCTGCGATGCAGTCCGTTTACAGCTGGGCGAGCACGTACTCCGCCGCCGACACCTTGAACTGCCCGGGTGCTTCGACATTGACGTGCTTGACGACACCATCGTCGACCACCAGCGCAAAGCGCTGCCCGCGCAGGCCCATGCCGAACGCACGCGCATCGAGATCCAGACCGAGCGCCTTCGAGTATTCGCCGTTGCCGTCCGCGAGCATCAACACCTTGTCCCCGACGCCCGAGGCCTTGCCCCATGCGTTCATGACGAACACATCGTTCACGGCGACACAGGCGATCGCGTCCACGCCCTTGGCGCGCAGCTGATCGGCCAGTTGCACGAACCCGGGCAGATGCTTCGCGTCGCACGTGGGGGTGAACGCCCCGGGCACCGAAAACAAGACCACCTTCCTGCCCTTGAAGAGCTCTTCGGTCGTAATGTCCTTCGGGCCCTCCGGGGTCATGGTCTTCAGCACCCCTGCGGGCATGCGATCACCGGCTTTGATGGCCATCTCGATCTCCTTGACTGGGAGTGGAAGGGGTCGCGCGCAACTCGCCCGCTCAGGCCACCGAGCGCGCCCTCAGGCTCCAAAGGGACGCGAGCCGCTGCAGAGTCGGATCGCCCTTGACGGCCTGGAACGCCTGCAGCGCCGCCGAGCGGTTGCCGGCCTTCAGCTCGGCGATGCCGAGCAGCAGGTGGGCCTCGGCAAGATTGCGCAGCCCACCCTTGGCGATGCCTTGGGTGAACTCCTGTACGGCCTTGCCATACTGCTTGTAGCCGTAATAGGCGAGCCCCACTCGAATGTCGGAGCCCCCGGTCGATTGCCTCGCCGCCGCCTCGGCCGTCGATGCGAGACCGCCCGCCAGATCCTTCGCGGCTTTTTGCTTGGCGTCCGCGAGCAGCCGCTCGGCCTTCGCCTTGCTGCTCGCGGTCGTGAACACGTTCGCCTGCAGCGCCTTGGTGAGGACCGTCTCGGCCTCGCCCGGATCGTTCGCCTCGATCGCGAGCTCGGCGTAATTGATGAACTCGTGCGGCTGCTGCATCACACCGACGTCAAACGCCAGACGATAGGCCTCCAGCAGGTTCCTGTCGCTCTTGATCGTCTGCAGCGTCTTGTAGATGAGATACTGCCAGTACTGCGGCTGCGGGTAGTAGACCACGAGCTGCTCTATCGAGTCGAGCAGGCAGGCATTATCATTCAGATGCTGGCAGGAGCTCTGTACCAGCTGCAGCGCCTGCTTCGTCGGCTTCTGTCCCTGCTTGATCGCCGCATCGATCAGGCCTTTCTCGTACTGGATGGTGCCCCGCCAGTTGCCCTCCAGGTAGTACGACTGACCGACCAGCGTCGGCATCTGCGCATCCGCCCAGCCGTGCTGTATCGCCTCCGTGCCGTACTCAATCGCCTTCGGGTAATTGTGCAGCGTGTAGTAGATCTGGGCGAGCGATACGGTGAACTGAGCCTTCTGCGCCGCGCTCGTGTACGGGTCGTCGCGCAGCTGCTCGAGCTTGGGAGCGAGCTTGGCGTAGTTGTTGGTTTTCTCGTAGGCGAAGACATACAGCTGCGTGGCAACGTGCCTGGAATAGGGCGTCTGCTTCGGCATCGCCGAGGCCTGATCGAGCAGGCGCAGCCCCGCCGCGTAGTTGCCCTTTTGAATGTCCTTCTGCGCGGCCTGCAGCTTCAGGCCCACGCTGCGGGTCAATTTCTGCGGCGGCGCGGCGTACGCCGGCCCCGCCCCGAGGAAAACGCCGCCAATGGCCAGCACGGCACCGAGCACCGCCGCCGGCGCCAGAGCGCCTTTGAGCTTCATGAGACTGTCTCGCATTGCTGTTTTGATCCGGAAATCCGCGGCCCGCTACTGGGAGAACTCGGAGGTGTTGACGAAGCCGATCTTGCGCATGCGGTTGCGCTGCGCGGCCGCCAGCACCTTCGCCACGACGCCGTACTTGGCCATGCCGTCGGGATTGAGGTGAATCTCCGGCTGGGGAACCTGCTGCGCGGCGCTGCCGAAATAGGCATCGAGCGTCTGCATGTTCGGCACGACGGTGCCGTTCCAGGTGATCGTGCCGTCGAAGTCGATGCCGAGATTGATGATCTGCGGCTGTACCTTAGGCGGCGGCGGGTGTCCCTGCGGCAGATCGATCTTGGTCGAGTGCGTCATCACCGGCAAAGTGATGATCAGAGTCACGAGCAGCACCAGCATGACGTCGATCAGCGGCGTCGTGTTGATGTCCACCATGGGTCCGGCGCCGGACCCGACATTCATAGCCATGGATTCAGGACTCCTCGAACGTGCTTGCGCACGATACAGCGTCGATCATTGTGAGCTTGCCGCCATTTCGCTGGCGCTCGGTATGGAGATGAAGTCGATCTTCACCATGCCGCCGCGCTGCAGCTCGTAGAGCACATGCCCGATGAACTTGTAGTCCGCGTTGCGGTCGCCGCGGATGTGCACGTCCGGCTGCGGCACCTGTATCGCGGCCTGCTCGATCTTCTGCAGCAGCACGCGGCTGCTGGCCACCTCGTGGTCGTTCCAGTAGATGTTGCCGTGCCGATCGACCGCGATCACGATCGTACCCGGCTTCGTCCGGGTCGGGATGTTGTTGGCGTGCGGCAGCTTCACCGGCACCGTCTTGGTGATCACCGGGATCGTAATCAGAAAGATGATGAGCAGCACCAGCATGACGTCGACGAGCGGCGTCGTGTTGATGGTTGCCATCACGCCCCGTTCTTCCCCGGAGTCTCCTCCGACATTCATCGCCATTTTCGAAAGCTCCTCGGCTCTCTATCTACAGCGGCACGCAGGCCGCCCTACGCGCCACCCCTGGCCCGATCACGCGCCCCGCGCATCCCGGCGCGGGTACGCATGAGTGCTCCAACACGGCCTCGTCCGACGGCACCGGCAGTCGCCGTCGGACGGCCCGATGCATCACTTGCGCGCCGCTGCCGCCGCGGGCGCGGTCGCCGGACGAGCGCCACCCGCGGCCGCACCGCCGGTCTCGACGCGCGCGCCGCTCACCAGGTATGCATGCACGTCGCTCGCGAAGTTGCGCAGCGCATCCTGCAGCATCTTGTTGCGCCCCAGCAGCCAGTTGTAGCCCCACACTGCCGGCACGGCCGCGAACAGGCCGAGCGCGGTCGTGATCAGCGCTCCACCGACGGGACCGGCCACCTTGCCGATGCTCGCCTGGCCGGCCAGACCGATCGCGATGAGCGCGTTCATGACGCCCCAGACCGTACCGAACAGCCCGACGAACGGCGCGGACGAGCCGACGGTGGCCAGAAGGCCCAGTCCCTTCTGCAGGCCGCCGTTGATCTGCTCCACCGAGCGCTCGAGCGACATGGTAATCCACTCGTGCAGATCGATGCGGTCGGTCAGCCGGCCGTCATGATGCGATACGGCGCGCAGGCCGTCCTCGGCGATGGTGCGGAATTCGTTACCCTTTTTCAGCTTCTCGACCCCTTCCTTGATCGAGGGCGCGGCCCAGAATTGCTTCTCGGCCTGTCGCGCCGCCTGCCGGAGTTTGCGCTGATCCCACAGCTTGGTCAGGATCACGTACCACGAAAGCAGGGACATGAGCAGCAGCAGCAGCATTACGAACTGAATGATGATGCCGCCGTGCTCCCACGTGCCGGTAATGCCGTAGGGATTGTTGACGGTTGCAACGGTTTGGGTGGCCATAGATTTCCTCAAATCACAAAATAACCGCGTTGGACGATGCGGCGTCGAGAGCCAAGAGTGCGGAGCATTGAAATCAAATCAAGAATCAAAAATCGTTGAGCTGGAACTTGATCGGCAACTGCGTGCAGATGGTGATCGGCTGACCGTTGCGCTTCTCCGGTATCCAGTGACCGGAGGTCGCCCTGGCATAGCGCAGGGCGGCGCGATCGAGGCGCGGGCTGCCGGAAGACTTGACGATGGACGGGCTGCCGGCCACCTGGCCCTGCGGACCGATACACAGGTGCACGTACGCCGTGCCTTCCTCTCCCAGGCGTTGAGAGGCTTGCGGATAATAATTGTCCGTCGAGGGGAAGCCCGATGCCGGGCGTGCCGGTGTGTAGGTGTAGTGCACCGGCGGCGGCGGCGGCGCCGGCCTTGCGTGCCGGACGACCGTGATGGCGCGCGTCTCCTGGGCGGCCGGCACATTGATCTGAATGGCCGGCGGGGGCACCTGCACGATCTGCTGCTGCATCTGCGGCGGCGGCGGCGGCGGCGGTTTGATGTGCTTGATGTGCTGCTGAACGATCGTCGTTTTGATCGGCGGGGCGGCGAGCTGAATGGCTCTTTGGGCCAGTCCCGAGGCAAGCAACCAGATGAGGCCGACGTGCGCCGCGATGATGACGGCTAGCACCGCCGTGCGGCGCGTGAAGAACTGGGTATCGTGTACGTATGAAGCACTCATATGTGATTGCTGAAGCGTCGCTGTGGCCTGTCCGAAAACACCGGATCCAAATGCAAGCTGCTCACGGTAACGGCCTTTTCACCTGGCCGCAAGCCGCCCGATCCGGACCCGAGCCGGCCGGCAGAGTTTCCCGCCGGATCATCATAATGTATATGCGGCACACACAGCGCCCCCCCAGGGCTGGCGCACGTATGGCTCATTCCCCTCATTGAAGCGAACTCGCGGCGACCCGAGGGCTGAATGCCGAAGGCGTACGCCATATGCATCCTTCGGAGGATGCGTGCGGGAACTGTAACCGCTACATTGCCCGCTGACAACTGTTTGGCGCTCCCGTCCAAGGCTCATGACGCAATACGCTAATGCGGACGGGTCCATCGTAGCCTCTGCCGGAACGGAACAATTTCCCGCGCCAACCCCTGCCGCGACGCTCGCCACCGGCCGCACGCCTATGGCGCAGACGCAACGCAGGGGAGGCATGTGAGGCTGCGGCACGGGGTGGCCGCCGAACAATTGCTCATCCGCAAGCTCGACCTGGAACTGTCGCTTGAGCGCATCAATGGCAACGGCGCCGTGCTCGCCGGCACCCGCGCGGCCGCAGGGGCGCGCCTGCACCGCCATGCGCCCGGTGTCATCGCACACAGGCGCGTTGCCGCTCAAGAACACGCTCTCCTTGCTCATATTTACTGGCGACTGCGCCTCTTGCGGCGAAGTTCCCAGGGAGCGCCGCAGACCGCTTGTGTTTTTTTCCAGGGTGCGCGCGGCTGCATCGCCCGATCTCAACTCTGTCATCTGAGGTGGCGGGGCTTGTTTCCATTACCGACAGTCTGACGCTCGCCACCGGAAAAACCACACGCCTGCGCGCCAGGCGCGGCAAACCGGCGGCAGATCACGGATAGCGCGCTCTGATCAGCCGGTACAGGCTGCGCACGCACTGGGCTTCCGCGCCCACGGGGCGCCCGGGACGCTCCTTTGCGTTCCAGGCATACAAATCGATGTGCAGCCAGTCGCTCGAGCCGATGAAGCGCGCAAGAAACAGCGCCGCGATGATCGAGCCGGCAAACGGCGTCGCCGCCACATTGGCAAGGTCGGCGTTTTTGCTCGCCAGCTCCTCTTCGTAGCCCGGCCACAGCGGCAGCGGCCACACCGGATCGGCCTCCTGCTCGCCGAGCCGGCGCAGCTCGTCCGCGAGCTGCGGACGGTTCGAGTACGCCGCCGGCAGCTCCGGCCCGAGCGCCGTACGTGCCGCCCCCGTGAGCGTCGCCAGGTCGATGAGCAGGTCGGGACGCTCTTCCTCGGCCGCCGCCAGCGCATCGGCGAGCACCAGCCGGCCTTCGGCGTCCGTATTGCCGATCTCGACCGTCAGGCCTTTGCGCGAGCGCAGCACGTCTCCCGGCCGGTAGGCCGCCCCGCCCACCGCATTGTCCGCTGCGGGAATCAGCACGCGCAGCTGCACGGGGGTCCGAAGGCGCATCAACAGATCCGCGAGCCCGAGCGCACACGCCGCCCCACCCATGTCCTTTTTCATCAGCAGCATGGCCGCAGCGGGCTTCAGATCGAGTCCCCCGGTGTCGAAACAGACTCCCTTGCCCACCAGCGTCACCTGCGGTGCGCGGCGCTCGCCCCAGCGCAGATCGATGAGCCGCGGAGCCCGAGGGCTCGCCGCCCCGACCGCCTGCAACAGCGGAAAGCCCGCGAGCTCCGTGCCCGTCAGCACCTGGCAGCGCCCCGAGTGCTCCCGCGCCAGCTCGAGCGCTGCCCCGGCAAGCTCCTCGGGCCCCATGTCGTTGGCCGGGGTGTTGATCAGATCACGCGCCAGGGCGGTGGCGCGCGCCGCCGCGACCGCGTACTCGAGGTCGGCCCCATCCGGCGGCACGAGCACGGCCCGCGGCTTATCCGCGATCCCGCTCCGGTAGCGGCTCATGCGGTAGGCGCCCATCAGCCAGCCGAGCACGAACTGCGTTGCCGCCGGCGCCCCAAGGGGTGTGGCGAGATGCCAGGGCATCGCCGGGAGCCGCTCGGTGAGCCCGGCGGCATGCCACGGGGTCAGCGCCTCGAGTTCCGCGAGGGCTCCGAGGCCGAGCACGGCACCCCCGACAGCCCCTTGTGCCGGCAGCGTCAGCACGCGGTGGCGCTCGCCCTGGAAGCCGTGCGTGCGCACCCAGCCGCACACCTCTGGGCTCTGGCGCTCGAGCCAGGCGCGAAACTGCCCTTCCGTCACAATCCACAGTGGCAGGCTGTCTCCCGGATCGGCGCTCAGTAACAGGTCGTACATCACTGCAGGAGCATAGCGCCGAAGGCGCCTGTTCCCAAGGCGCAGCGGCTGCGGCCGGCACAAGCGCAAGGCACGAGCGGCGGAGCGGCCCGCTGCGCAAGGCGGTTAGCGGCCGTGTCGCGGGCAAACGCAGAGCGCGGCATTCGCCTCGAGCCAGGGGCGGGACTCATCAGGCCTTGCCGGCGGGCGCGCCGCGTGCAGCGCTCGAGGAGGCGTTGCGCCAATTGACAAGAGCGCGACGGTTGTGCTCACATCACACACTATCTTCACCATTCTTTTGCCCCGCCTCACAGCCGTGGTACCCGCAGCCGACATGCCGCTTCGCTCACCGGTGTCCGACACGCCGACGGCCTCGCTTGCCCCGCTGCCTGTACTTCTTATCGGACTGCTGCTCCTTGCGGGCAGCCGGCGCGGGGCCCTCGCGATCGCCTGAGGACTGCAGGCACAGGCGCGAGATAGAACCAGAAACCCCGCACCGGCCCACCGCCGCTGCGGGGTTTTTAGTTTGTGATGGGCCGAACGGGCCTGCGGCCGTTCGGCGGACGCTGTGATTTCGACCTGACATCGGGCCCGAGGGCCAATTGGAGAAGCTCAGATGAAGTTGTACTCGCACAAAGACGTCGACAAGAAGGCCCTGCGGGGAGCCCGGATCGCGGTGATGGGCTACGGCAGCCAAGGCCGGGCGCACGCGCTCAATCTCAAGGACAGCGGCTTCGATGTGGTCGTCGGCGTGCGCAAAGGTGGGCCGAGCTGGAAAAAAGCGAAGCGGGACGGCCTGGAGGTGGCCGAGCCGGCGCGCGCGGCGCGCGGCGCGGATCTCATCGCCCTCCTCGTCCCGGACCTCGCGCAAAAGGCGCTCTATCGAGACATAGAATCCGAGCTCAAGCCGGGGGCGGCGCTGCTGTTCGCACACGGATTCAATATTCACTTCAAGCAGATCAACCCGCGCAAGGATCTCGATGTCGTGCTGATCGCGCCCAAGGGGCCCGGAGACCTGGTCCGCCGCCAGTACCAGCAGGGCCGCGGCGTGCCCTGTCTGATCGCCGTCGCGCAGGATGCCACCGGCAAGGCGCACGCCAAGGCCCTCGCCTATGCGCACGGCATCGGCGGCACGCGCGGCGGGGTGCTCGAGACCACCTTCGCCGAGGAGACAGAGACCGATCTGTTCGGTGAGCAGGCGGTGCTCTGCGGCGGGGCCACGGAGCTCGTCGTGCGCGGTTGGGAGACGCTGGTCGAGGCCGGCTACCAGCCGGAAGTGGCCTACTACGAGTGCCTGCATGAGCTGAAGCTCATCGTGGACCTGCTGCACGAGGGCGGGATCACGAAGATGCACCAGTTCATCAGCGAGACCGCCAAGTACGGCGACCTGACGCGCGGCCCGCGCATCGTCGATGCGCGCGTGAAGCGGGAGATGCGCAAGGTGCTCACCGAGATCCAGACCGGCAAGTTCGCCCGCCAGTGGATCAAGGAAAACTCCGCCGGGCGCAAGCGTTACGAGAAGCTGCTGAAGCGCGACATCGAGCACCCGATCGAGAAAGTGGGCGCCGCCTTGCGCGCGCGCATGCCCTGGCTCAACGATCAGCGTGCCTGAGCGGGCGCATTGCCCGCGTGACGAAGACAGAGGAGCAATCCCATGGCTGCCGAACCTGACCGAGTACTGATCTTCGATACGACGCTGCGCGACGGGGAGCAGGCCCCCGGCTGCAGCATGACACGGCCTGAGAAGCTGCGCGTGGCGCGCGCGCTCGCGGACCTCGGCGTCGATGTGATCGAGGCGGGCTTCCCGGCCGCATCCAAAGGCGACTGGGAAAGCGTGCAGGCCGTCTCGCGCGAGGTGCAGGGCCCGGTCATCTGCGGCCTGGCGCGCTGCACGGCCGAGGACATCGAGCTCGCCGCCCGCGCGCTCGCCGATGCCCCGCGCAGGCGCATTCACGTATTCCTCGCAACCAGCGCCATCCACCGCCAGTACAAGCTCAACATGGCCGAGGGGGAGATCCTGCGCGCAGCCGTCGAGGGCGTGCGCCGCGCCCGTGCCCTGTGCGAGGACGTGGAGTTCTCGCCCGAGGACGCCTCGCGCACCGAGCTCGAGTTCCTCGCCCAGGTGGTCGAGGCGGCGATCGAGGCAGGCGCGGGCACGGTCAACATCCCCGACACCGTCGGCTACACCGTGCCGGACGAGTTCGCCGAGCTCTTCCGGTATCTGCGCAAGAACGTCCGCGGCATCGAGCGGATCCGGCTCTCGGTGCACTGCCACGACGATCTGGGCATGGCAGTCGCCAACAGCCTGACTGCGGTGGTGGCCGGCGCGCGGCAGATCGAGTGCACCATCAACGGCATCGGTGAGCGCGCCGGCAACTGCTCGCTCGAGGAAGTGGTGATGGCGCTGAAGACGCGCGCGGCGTTCTTCAATGTCGCCACCGGCATCCAAACCACACGGCTCTACCCCGCCTCGCGACTGGTCTCGAGCATCACGGGCATGCCGGTGCCGCGCAACAAGGCGGTGGTGGGCGAGAACGCCTTCGCGCACGAGGCCGGCATCCACCAGCACGGTGTGCTGCGTCACTATTCAACGTACGAGATCATGCGTCCGGAAGACGTCGGGCTGTCGCGCAGCCACCTGATCCTCGGCAAGCACAGCGGCCGCCATGCCTTCCGTGACCGCGTGCGCGCGCTCGGCTTTGAGCTCGAGGAAGCCGACTTCAACCAGGTGTTCGAGGAATTCAAGGCCCTGGCGGACAAGAAAAAGGAGCTGTTCGACGGGGATATCGAGGCGCTGGTGCTGCGCGTGGAAGGGGCAGCCGCCGGTCCCTGGACGCTGCTCGGCCTGGAGACGCACGCCGGGACCGAGGGTCCGGCCGCCGCGAAGGTACGCCTGCGGCACGCCGACGGCCGAATCGTCGAGCGCGCCTCGCAGGGCGATGGACCGGTGGATGCGGCCTTCAAGGCGATCGAAGCGGCGACCGGCGTAGGGGCGATGCTGAGAAAATTCGAGGTGCGTGGCGTCACAGAGGGCGAGGATGCGCAGGGCGAGGCGGTGGTGTACGTCGAGTACAATCAGCGCACCTATCGGGGCTCGAGCGTGAGTACCAACATCGTGGAGTCGAGCACCAAGGCCTTTCTCGAGGTCATCAACCGCATCGAGCAGGCCGCGGCCGGCACCCGCTCGCGCGAGCGTGCCGGTGCCCTGGGCAACGCCGGCGCAATCTGAATCGCCGCGAGCGGCCCGCAACGGAGAAACGGCATGTCCATTCCGGCCACCGACTTCATATGGTTCAACGGCAAGCTCGTCCCGTGGGAGCAGGCCACGGTCCACGTGATGTCGCACGCTTTGCACTACGGCTCGTCCGTCTTCGAGGGTGTGCGCGCGTATCAGACCCCCCGGGGGGTAGCCATCTTCCGCCTGCGCGAGCACACGCGCCGGCTCCTCGACTCGGCGAAGATCTACCGCATGACCCTGCCCTTCGGCGCCGAGCAATTGAACGATGCCTGCCGGCAGGTGGTCGCCGCCAACGGCTTGACCCGCGGTGCCTACATCCGCCCGATCGCCTTCCGCGGCTACGGCGAGCTGGGTGTCGCGCCGAAGAACGAGCCGCCCACGGTCGTGGCGGTTGCCGCGTGGGAATGGGGCAAGTACCTCGGTCACGAGAGCGAAGCCCAGGGCGTCGATGTCTGCGTGTCCTCCTGGCACCGCGTCGCTCCCAACACCCTGCCGGCGCTCGCCAAGGCGGGCGGCAACTATCTTTCCAGCCAGCTGATCGGGGCCGAGGCGCGCCGCCTGGGGTTCGACGAGGGCATCGGCCTCGCACCGGACGGCACCTTGAGCGAAGGCTCGGGTGAGAACCTGTTCGTGGTGAAGGACGGGGTGCTGCTCACTCCATCGCTCGCGCATTCGGTGCTCGGCGGCATCACCCGCGACACCGTGATGCGCCTTGCCCGCGAGCGGGGCCTCGAGGTGCGCGAGTGCGCCATTCCCCGTGAGCTCCTCTATGTTGCGGACGAGGCCTTCTTCACCGGTACCGCGGTGGAGATCACTCCCATCCGCTCGGTGGACCGCCTGGCGGTGGGCCTCGGCCGCCGCGGCCCCATCACCGAATCGCTCCAGAAGGCATTCTTCGGCCTCTTCAGCGGCGAAACCGCCGATAAATGGGGCTGGCTCGATCACCTCAACATGAACATGAAAGCGCCGGCAACGCCGGCGGCAGCGCTCTGATGAACGCACCTGCACACACCCTGTTCGAGAAGGCCTGGCGGGCACACGAGGTGGTGCCCGAGACGGCGGACACGCCGGCGGTCCTGTACATCGACCTGCACCTGATCCACGAGGTCACCTCCCCGCAGGCGTTCACCGTGCTCAGGCAGAGGGGCCTCCAGATCCGCCGGCCGCAGCTCACGTTCGCGACCATGGATCACTCGACTCCCACCCGGACCGAACAGGTCTTCGGGGGAGCGCCGATCGCCATCGAGGCCGCCGCCCGCCAGGTGCGCGAGCTCGAGAGCAACTGCGCCGCCTTCGGCCTCGAGCTGCTGAACCTGCGGCATGCACAGCGCGGCATCGTGCACATCATCGGTCCGGAGCTCGGTCTCACCCAGCCGGGCAAGACCGTGGTCTGCGGCGACAGCCACACGAGCACCCACGGCGCGCTCGGGGCGCTCGCCTTCGGCATCGGCACCACCGAGGTCGGCCACGTGCTCGCGACGCAGTGCCTGCTGCAACGCAAGCCGCGCACGCTCGCAATCAACGTGAGCGGCAAGTTGCCCGCAGGCGTCGGCGCCAAGGATCTGATCCTGGCCATCATCGGCCGCATCGGGGTCGCCGGCGGCACGGGCCATGCCATTGAATATCGCGGCGACACCATCCGCGCCCTCGACATGGATGGGCGCATGACGGTGTGCAACATGTCGATCGAGGCCGGCGCCCGCGCCGGCATGATCGCCCCGGACGAGACCACGTTCGCCTACCTCGCCGGGCGCCCACATGCCCCCCGGGGCGAGGCTTGGGAGCGCGCCGTGGAGCGATGGCGGCAGCTGCCCACCGATCCCGGTGCGCAATTCGACAAGGCAATCGACATCGACGCCTCGACGCTCGAGCCCATGGTCACCTACGGCACCAACCCCGGGATGGTGATGCCGATCGGGGGCGCGATCCCGGAGCGCGCCGGCGATCCGGTCTTCGAGAAGTCCCTTGCCTACATGGGGTTCGCCCCCGGTCAGCCGATCCGCGAGCACCCGGTGAATGTCGTGTTCGTCGGCAGCTGTACCAACGGACGGCTTTCCGACCTGCGCCTCGCCGCCTCGCTCCTGCGCGGCCGCAAGGTCGCCCCGGGCGTACAGATGCTGGTGGTGCCGGGCTCCCAGCAGGTCAAGCGCCTGGCGGAGGCCGAGGGACTGCACCGCGTCTTTCTCGAGGCGGGCGCCGAATGGCGCGAGTCCGGGTGCTCGATGTGCCTCGGCATGAACGGCGACCTCGTCGGCAAAGGGCAGTACGCCGTCAGCACCAGCAACCGCAATTTCGAGGGGCGCCAGGGCATCGGCGCGCGCACCTTGCTTGCCAGTCCGCTCACCGCGGCGGCGTGCGCCGTGCGCGGCTGCGTGACCGACCCGCGTGAGCTCATGTAGAGGAGGCGATGTAATGGAGCCGATCCGAACCCTGCGCTCGCGCACTGCCGTGCTCGCGGTGAGCGACATCGACACCGATCAGATCATCCCGGCGCGCTTCCTCACCACCACCACGCGCGAGGGACTGGGCAAGCACCTGTTCGCCGACTGGCGCTACGGACCCGACGGCGTACCGAGGCCCGGGTTTGCGTTGAACCGCCCGGAGGCCGCCGGTTGCACCATCCTGGTCGCGGGCGATAACTTCGGCTGCGGCTCCTCGCGCGAGCACGCCCCCTGGGCGCTCACCGATTACGGCTTTCGCGCGGTGGTGAGCACCCGGATCGCCGACATTTTCCGCAGCAACGCGCTGAAGAACGGCCTGGTGCCCGTCCTCATCGATCCTGCCACGCATCGCTGGCTGCTCGAGCACGCAGGCGCCGAGGTGAGCATCGACCTCGAGACCACGACCCTGACGCTGCCCACCGGCCAGGCCGCGCGTTTTCCGCTCGAGCCCTTCGCGCGCTTCTGCCTGATGAACGGCGTCGATGAGCTCGGCTTCCTCCTCGGCCGCGAGGCGCAGATCGCCGCATACGAAGCACGCGCGGGGATCGCATGAAGGCGAGCATCGCAGTCCTGCCCGGCGATGGCATCGGGCCCGAGGTCATCGCCGAGGGCTTGCGGTGCCTGCGCACTCTGGCGCAGCGCCACGGCCACGAGCTCATGCTCACCGAGCTGCCCTTCGGGGGCGCCGCGATCGATCTCACCGGCGATCCGCTGCCCAAGGACACCCTCGAGGCATGCCGGAAGGCCGATGCGGTGCTGCTCGGTGCCGTCGGCGGCCCCAAGTGGTCGGCGCCCGAGGCGAAGGTGCGCCCCGAGCAGGGACTGCTCGCGCTGCGCAGTGCGCTCGGCGTGTACGCGAACCTCAGGCCCGTCAAGATTCATCCCGCCCTCCTCGGCTCCTGCCCCCTCAAGCCGCACGTGCTCGAGGGAGTCGATCTCATCTTCGTGCGCGAGCTCACCGGCGGGATCTATTTCGGCGAGAAGCGCCGCGAGCCCCAGTCCGCCACCGACGTGTGCACCTACACGGTCGCCGAGATCGAGCGCATCGTGCGCGTCGCGGCGCGCCTGGCGCGCAGGCGCCGCCGCAAGCTCGTCTCCATCGACAAATCCAACGTGCTCGAGACCTCGCGCCTGTGGCGCGAGGTTGCCACGCGGATCGTGCGCACGGAGTTCCCGGAGGTCACGCTCGAGCACATGCTGGTCGATTCGGCCGCCATGCATCTGATCCGCCGCCCGAGCGACTTCGACGTGCTGGTCACGGAGAACATGTTCGGCGACATCCTCACCGATGAGGCCTCGATGCTCGCCGGTTCGCTCGGCCTGCTGCCCTCGGCCTCCCTGGGCGAAGGCGCCCGGGGCCTGTACGAGCCCATCCACGGCTCGGCGCCGGATATCGCCGGCCGCGGCATCGCCAACCCCTGCGGCATGCTGCTCAGCGTGGCGCTGCTCCTTAGGTACTCGCTGGCGCTCGAGAGCGAAGCGGCCGCACTCGAGCGCGCCGTGTTCGAGGCGATCGAGCAAGGGGCACGCACGCCGGATATCGTCGCGCCGGGCGCCCGCGCCTTCTCGACGCGCGAAGTCGGCGAGGCGGTGCTGGCAAAGCTGCGAGGCGCCTGAGGCGCCTCGCAGCAGCGACCGCGAGGCGCCTCGGCGCCAAGAGCCTGCGGCCCGCTATCGGGCGCGCGCCGCGCGCGCCAGAGCGGCCGCCAGATCGGCCCGCAGATCCTCCAGCGCTTCAATGCCCACCGACAACCGGATGAGGCCGTCGACGAGCCCCGCTTTCTGCCGCGCCTGCGGCTCCATCGCCGCGTGCGTCATGGTGGCCGGATGCGCCACCAGGCTCTCGACGCCGCCGAGCGATTCGGCGAGCGAGAAATACTCGAGGCCCGCGGTGAAGGCGCGCACCGCCTCGAGGCCCCCGGCAAGCTCCAGCGTTACGATGGCACCGAAGCCGCTCTGCTGACGCCGTGCCACCTCGTGACCGGGGTGAGCCGGCAGGCCCGGATAGTAGACGCGCGCCACCGCCTGCTCGGTGCTCAGCCACTCGGCGAGCGCCTGGGCATTGCGGCCATGGTGATCGAGCCGCGCATGCAGGGTGCGCAGCCCCCGCAAGGTGAGGAAGCTGTCGAACGGGGAGCCGGTGAGCCCGAGGCAGTTGGCCCACCAGGCGAGCTCCTGGTGCAGCGCCTGCTCGCGCGCGATGACCGCGCCGCCGACCACATCGCTGTGGCCGTTCAGATACTTGGTCGTCGAGTGCACGACCAAGTCTGCACCGAGGGCAAGCGGCTGTTGCCACGCCGGCGAGAGAAAGGTGTTATCGACCGCGACCTTCGCACCCGCGGCGTGCCCGAGCGCGGCGAAACGCTCGATGTCCGTAATCCTCAGCAGCGGGTTGCTCGGCGTCTCGATCCACAGCAGCGCCGCGGCGTCGGCGAGCGCGGCCTCGACAGCCGCGAGGTCGCCGAAATCGACGAACTGCACCTGCCGCTCGCCCCGGCGCCGCCAGGCATCGAACAGGCGGTAAGTCCCCCCGTAACAATCGTGCGGCGCGACGATGCGCGCGCCCGCCGGCACGAGATAGCCGACGGCGGTGATCGCGGCCATGCCGGTCGCGGTGACCACCGCGCCCGCTCCCCCCTCGAGCTCGGCGAGCGCCGCGCCCAGCAGGTCGCGGGTCGGATTCCCCGAGCGGGTGTAATCGTACCGGCGCTTCTCGCCGAAGCCGCGAAAGGCGAACGTCGAGGTGAGGTGGATCGGGGGCACGACGGCGCCGGTGGTCTCGTCGGATTCGAGTCCTGCACGAACGGTCCGGGTGATGCGGGCGGGGGGTCGGTTGGATTGACTCATATGACCTTGCGTCGATTTCACGGTCGATTTGCGCCCTGGCGCGGACTTTGCCCTGAAAATCCGCTCTTCGGTCGCGGGCCGCCATCACTGTGTCGCAGTGCGCGGGGATTTGCGCTCAATGTCCGTCCAGCGCCGCGGCAAACACGGCATGCAGCTGCTGGGACTCCTTGAGGAAGGCGTCGTGGCCGTAGATCGAGGAGATCTCGTACAGCCTCGCCGAATGCAGCCGCGCGACCATGCCGCGCACGTCCGCGAGCGGGACGAGCAGATCCTCGCGCACCGCCACCGCGGCCGTAGGCACGCAGATGCGGGCCGCCTCGACGCGATGCAGATCGATCGACTCGGACAGGCAGAGGAAAGCCTGCGGACAATGCCGCGCCGCATAGTCCTCGCCGCGGGCGGCGAGGTAGCGCTCCACGGGCAGGCGGAAGCGGCCCGCCTCCCATGCGGGCAGTCCCTCGAAACGGGCCAGGAACTCCTCCCCTGTGCGGTAGGTCGACATGGCGAGCGCCCGGGCAAGCGCGAGCGCCTCGCGCGCCCGGCCGCTCTCGATCCCGAAGCGTACGATCTCGCGCTGCACGGAGCGCCAGGCGGTACCGAGCGGATGGGGACGATCCGTCGCGCACAGCACGATCAGACGGCTTACCCGCTCCGGATAGCGCTCGCCGAAGGCGAGCGCCACCATCCCGCCATAGGAGCCGCCGGCGATGGCCCGCAATGCCTTCACGCCCAGGTGATCGATGAGACGCAGCAAGACATGCGCCTGATCGTAGGTGGAGACGCTGGGGAAGCTCTGACCGGCCTCGGGCCCGGTGGTCTCGCCGCTGCCGCCGAGATAATCGAAACTCAGCACACGGTAGCGCTCGGTGTCGAGCGGCCGGCCCGCACCGGCCACCTCCGCCCACCAGCTCTGCCGGGGTTGTTCCGTCAAGCACACACGCCGGTTCGCCGAGATGCCGCCGAGCGCACAGACCACGGGCGCCCCGGCCGGACCTGTCATCCGCCAGGCCACCCGCACCGGCGACAGTCGTCCCCCGTGGTGCAGGACGAATTCTCCAGGGATCTCGAACAGGCCCTCGGCAGCGGCCGCAGGCGGCACGTGCGCCTCAAATCCCGCAGGACCCGGGGCTTCGGCTAGGGCGTTCATGGATGGCGGGCTCCGCATTCCTCTCTCGGTGTCACCGAGTTCCCCTGCGGAGCGCCCCGCCGGATCCCGGCGGGAGGCCACGACCTTCCCCGCGGCGCCGGGCGCGCGGAGCTTCGTGGTTCGCTCATCTGTCGACCCGGCCGCCCGCAGGCCGCCGAATCGCAGGAGTTGGCACCATGACAGGTCGGTTAAGCCTGGCGGTTGCCCCGGCGTCTAAGGGCCTATCCCTCAGCCGGTCTCGATGAGTGCCGCAAGTTTAGGCGGCGGGCGGGGAACGGTCAAGCGGGTGCGCGCGGGCGCCGCGCGGTATGCGCCGCAGCCACGGCCCGTCCGGGCGCTGGCGCCGGCCGTTATAATATGGTAGTGTACTAATACGCTATTACATTGACATGCCATGAAGACCCACCGCAGCCTCAGTCCCCGCCAGGAGGCGCTCGCCGAGCGCAATCTATATGCGGCCATCGCCGCCTTGCGCAACGCCGAGGAAGTGCGCGCGTTTTTCCGCGACCTGTGCACTCCCGCGGAGCTGCAGGCCATGGCCGACCGCTGGTCCGTCGTCGACTATCTCGGGCGGGGCATGCCGTATCGCGAAATCCACACCCTCACGGGCGTCAGCGTCACGACCATCGGGCGGGTGGCGCGCTTTCTCGCCGCGGGCAACGGCGGCTACGGACTCGTTGCCGAGCGCCTCGGGAGATGGCATCTGCACGCCGCCCGCGCCGCGCGCGCCGCCGCCGACAACGCGCGCCCGGGCAACGGGAGCGAGCCGCGCCATGGATGAGCCGCGCCTGAAACTCGCCATCCAGAAATCCGGACGCCTCACCGACCCGTCGCTCGATCTGCTCACGCGCTGCGGCCTGAAGATCTCGCGCGGCAAGGACCAGCTCATGGCCTACGGCGAGAACATGCCGCTCGATGTGCTGTTCGTACGCGACGACGACATCCCCGACCTGGTGCAGGAGGATGTCTGCGACCTCGGGCTCGTGGGCTTGAACGTGCTGGAGGAAAAGCGCCTGGAGCTCGCCGCCCGCGGCCACCCGGCGCGCTTTGAGCAGGTCCGCAAGCTCGAGTTCGGCCGCTGCCGGCTGTCCCTCGCGGTGCCCCAGGGCGCCTCTTTCGAAGGATCCTCGAGTCTGCGCGGCAAGCGTATCGCCACGACCTACCCGTTCCTCCTCGAGCGCTACCTGCGCGAGCGCGACCTGCACGCCGAGATCGTCACGCTCTCGGGCGCGGTCGAGATCGCCCCGCGCCTCGGCAGAGCCGATCTCATCTGCGACCTGGTGTCCACCGGCTCGACGCTGCAGGCCAATCACCTGCGCGAGGTCGAGACCGTGCTCGAGAGCCATGCCGTGCTCATCCGCACGCCGCTTGCGCTGCCGCCGCTGAAGGACGAGTGGGTGGAGCGGCTGCTGATGCGCATCGACGGCGTGCAGCAGGTGCGCGAAAGCAAGTACATCATGCTGCACGCCCCGCGGGCCGCCCTGGCGCAGATCCGCAAGCTCCTGCCCGGCAGCGAGACGCCCACCATCATCCCGCTCGAGGGCTTCCCCGACAAGGTGGCCATCCACGCGGTGTGCCGCGAGACGGTGTTCTGGGAAACGCTCGAGAGCCTGAAGAAGGCCGGCGCCAGCGCAGTGCTGGTGTTGCCCGTCGAGAAAATGCTGGTCTGAGGAAGCCCGTGTCCATGCGTATCCTTGTCTGGGACTCACTCGCGCAGCCGCAGCGCCGCGCGGCCCTCGAGCGGCCCGTGCAGCAAGCGCGCTCGGACATCGACGCGCTCGTGCGCGAAGTCATCGGCAGCGTTCGCGCCGCAGGCGATGCGGCGCTGCGGGAGTACACCCGCCGGTTCGATGGCGTCGAGATCGGGGCCTTCGCGGTGAGCGCGCAGGAATTCATCCAGGCTCGCCGGAGCCTGAGCGCCGAGCAGCTGGCCGCGATCGAGCGGGCCATTGAGAACGTCGAGCGCTTTCACCGTGCCCAGCGGCTTGAGCCGCTCGCCCTCGAGACCAGCCCCGGCGTACGCTGCGAGCGGATCCTGCGGCCAATCGGCACCGTTGGATTGTATGTGCCGGCCGGGTCCGCGCCCCTGCCCTCGGCCGTCGTGATGCTCGCCGTGCCGGCGCGCATCGCCGGTTGCCCTCGGCGCATCTTGTGCACTCCGCCCGATCACAGCGGGGCGGCGAGCCCGGCGGTGCTGGCGGCCGCGCAGCTCTGCGGCATCGAGTCGGTGTTCAAGGTCGGCGGCGCACAGGCGATCGCCGCGCTCGCCTACGGCACCGCCTCGATCCCCAAGGCCGACAAGATCTTCGGCCCGGGCAACGCCTGGGTGACCGCCGCCAAACAGGCCGTGGCGGGCGACCCGCAGGGGGCGGCCTGCGACCTGCCCGCCGGTCCCTCAGAAGTCATGGTGATCGCCGATGAGTCGGCCCGGGCGCAGTTCGTCGCGGCCGACCTGCTCGCCCAGGCCGAGCACGATGCGAACGCGCAGGCCATCCTCGTGACGGACAGCCCCGTGCTCGCGCAGGCCGTAAGCGCCGAGCTCGATGCCCAACTGAGCGGACTGTCACGGCGCGCCATCCTGCAGAAGTCCCTCGGCGCGAGCCGTTGCATCCTCGTCGGCGATCTCGACAGCGCGGCCGAAGTGGCCAACGAGTATGCCGCCGAGCATCTGCTCCTGCAGGTGCGGGCGCCGCGCGCCATGTTGGCGAAGATCGTGAATGCCGGCTCGGTGTTTCTCGGCGCGTGGTCGCCGGAGCCGATGGGCGATTATTGCTCGGGCACCAACCACGTGCTGCCGACCTACGGCTACGCGCGCGCCTACAGCGGGCTCTCGGTGCTCGACTACCTCAAGCGCATCACTGTCCAGGAGCTCACTCCCGCCGGCCTGCTCGATCTCGGACCCACCGCCGTGACGCTCGCACGGATGGAAGGACTCGATGCGCACGCGGCCGCCGTGACCCGCCGTCTCGATGTGCTGCGCGCGGACCTGCCGGCCGAGGCCTCAGGCTCATGAGCTGGGTCACCGCGCTCGCGCGGCCGGACATCGTCGCGCTGCAAGTCTACGAGCATGCCGCCTGGCGCCCGCAGCTCGAGCGGCTGCACGCCAACGAGCTGCCCTGGAGCCCGACGGGCGGCGATCCCCGCAGCGGCATCAACCGCTACCCTGAGCCGCAGCCCCGGGCGCTCATCGAGCGCCTGGCCGCCCTCTATGGCGTCGCGGCGGACTCGGTGCTCGTCGGCCGAGGGAGCGATGAGGCCATCGATCTGCTTTGCCGCGCGTTCTGCCGCGCCGGAGAGGACGCGGTGCTCGTCTGCCCGCCGACCTTCGGCATGTACTCGGTGTCCGCGCGCATCCAGGGAGCGCAGGTACACACCGCGCCGCTTGCCATGGAGCGCGGCTTTGCGCTCGATGAGGCGCAGCTGCTCGCGCGCTGCACGCGCACGACCAAGCTCGTCTTTCTGTGCTCGCCGAACAACCCCACGGGCAATCTGCTCGACGAGCAGGCGATGCTGCGCATCGCCCGCGAGCTCGCGGGCCGCGCGCTCGTGGTCGTCGACGAGGCCTATGTCGAGTTCGCGGACCGGCCGAGCCTCGCCCGCCGTCTCGGGGAGCTGCCGAACCTCGCGGTGCTGCGCACGCTCTCGAAAGCTTACGGCCTCGCCGGCGCGCGCTGCGGCGCGCTGCTCGCCGATCCGCAGGTCATCGGACTGCTGCGCAAGATCATCCCGCCGTACGCCATTGCCAAGCCGACCCTCGATGCGGTTCTCTCGCGCCTCACGCCCGCGGCGCTCGCCGCAGGACGGGCACAGCTCGATACGCTCCTCGCCGAGCGCACGCGCCTGCTGCAGGCGCTGGCGCAGCTGCCGCGGATCGTGCGCCTGTGGCCGAGCGACTCCAACTTCATTCTGGCCGAGTTCGACGATGCCGGCGCGGCGCTCGAGCGGGCCGACCAGGCGGGGCTGCTGGTGCGCGACGCCCGCGGCTATCCGGGGCTCGGCCGGGCGCTGCGCATCACCGTCGGCACCGCGCAGCAGAACTCGCGCCTGCTCGAGGCCTGGTCGTGACCTCCCCTGCCCCCACGCTGTTCCTCGACCGCGACGGCACGCTCATCGAGGAGCCGGCCGATCACCAGGTCGATGCGCTCGATAAGGTGCGTTTCATGCCCGGGGTGTTTGCGGCGCTCGGATTGCTCAGGCGCCGCGGCTACCGGCTCGTCATGGTCAGCAATCAGGACGGACTCGGCACTGCCTCCTTTCCGCAGCCCGCCTTCGAGACGCCGCAGCAGTTCAT
Organism: Pseudomonadota bacterium; assembly: GCA_021845825.1. Taxonomy (GTDB): domain Bacteria; phylum Pseudomonadota; class Gammaproteobacteria; order Steroidobacterales; family Steroidobacteraceae; genus 13-2-20CM-66-19. Next base: position 20,735 of record JAJZVF010000032.1, read on the forward strand.
CC
>JAJZVF010000222.1 GCA_021845825.1 Pseudomonadota bacterium
GTGCGGACGGGATAACCGCTGAAAGCATCTAAGCGGGAAGCCCCCCCCAAGATTAGATCTCCCTGGGAGCTCGACTCCCCTGAAGGGCCCACGAAGACTACGTGGTTGATAGGCTGGGTGTGTAAGGCCGGTGACGGCTTCAGCTAACCAGTACTAATTGCCCGTGAGGCTTGACCATATAACCTCAAGCGGTCTGACCGCGAGAGGATGATGCATGGAGCCGGCGGCCGCCGAATGGCGGCCCCCGTATGGACACATGCGAGCGCGACAAGCGTCGAAACGAAACGAACCGAATTGGAGGCGCATGCGGCCGGCGCGAGCCGGCCGCGTGAACCTTAAACAGCTTGCCTGGCGGCCATAGCGAGCGGGAACCACCCGATCCCTTTCCGAACTCGGAAGTGAAAACGCTCTGCGCCGATGGTAGTGTGCCCTTCGGGCATGCGAGAGTAGGTCACTGCCAGGCTTTGATCAAAAAATGCCCCCGGGGTCATCCTCGGGGGCATTTTGCGCTCTGGCGAAAAGGCGGCGGTGCCGCGACGTGAGAGAATCCCGCCATGAGCAGCCATTTCCCCGGACAAGCGCCGGCTGCGCCGCGGACCGGCACGGGTCGTCAGTGCGCCGACGCGGTACTCATGGTGCGGCCGGCCGCTTTTGCCTACAATGCGCAAACTGCGGCGACGAACGCCTTCCAGCGACCGCCCGGTCCCGAGGACGAGAGCGCACGCCATGACGCCTGTGGCGAGTTCGATGCCTTGGCCGCAGCGGTGGCGGGCGAGGGGATCAGGGTTTGTGTTCTGCAGGACACGCCCGAGCCTCAGAAGCCGGATGCGGTATTCCCCAACAACTGGATCAGCTTTCACGCCGACGGCACGGTAGTGCTTTACCCGCTGCAGAGCGAGAGCCGGCGGCGCGAGCGTCGCCGCGATGCCGTCGAGGCGGTGAGCGAGCGCCTGGGATACAGGCTATCGCGTCTGGTCGATTTGACCGCACACGAGGCGCACGGGCGGTATCTCGAGGGCACCGGCAGCCTCGTGCTGGATCACCGCAACCGCGTTGCCTACGCCTGTCTGTCGCCGCGAACCGACGCGCGGGTGCTCGCCGAGTGGTCGGGCGAACTGGGCTATCGGCCGGTGGCATTCGATGCCGCGGACCGCGTCGGCGCGCCGCTCTACCACACGAACGTGCTCATGTGCATCGCAGAGCAGGCAGTCGTCGTTGCGCTCGAAGCGATCTCTCCCGCCGATCGCGACCGCGTGCTGGCGCAGCTGGGCGACGGTGGCCGCGAAGTGATCGCAATCGGCCACTCGCAGCTCGAGCGCTTCGCCGGCAACATGCTCGAGCTCGCCTCCTGGGATGAGTCGCTCGGCGAGTGTCGAGTGCTGGTGATGTCCGAGACTGCGCGACGTGCGCTCCCGGAGGAGGCATTTGCGCGCCTGTCGGCCTGTACGGACGAGGTGCTCGTGGCGCCGGTGCCCACCATCGAGCGCCTGGGCGGAGGCAGTGTGCGTTGCATGTTGGCGGAGGTATTTCTGCCGTGATCGAGCTCATCGTCAAGGCCGTGCTGGCCTATCTGCTGGGATCGGTCCTCGGAAGTCTGGTCGTCGGACGGTTGCGGGGCGGGGTCGATATCCGCACCCTCGGCAGCGGCAATGCCGGCGGCACCAATGCGCTGCGCACCCAGGGCAAGGTGTTCGCTTTTTGGGTGATGGTGGTCGACATCGGCAAAGGCTGGCTGGCGGCCGGTCCCCTGGCGGCGGCCTCGCTCCCCGGCATGAGCGCGGCGCCGCCGTGGCGAGTGTGGTCTGCGGCCGTGTGCGGGATCGCAGTGATCCTCGGACACATCTACCCGTTGTGGTACGGCTTCAAGGGGGGCAAGGGGGTCGCGACGCTGATCGGCGCGGTCTTGGGAGCGGCCCCGTTGCTGCTGCTGCCGATGCTCGCGGTGTGGCTTGCGACGGCGGTGCTCAGCGGTTATGTGGGGCTCGCTTCCATGCTGGGCGCGCTGGCGCTCACCGTCGCCGCCGCCCTCGACGGCTACGCCGGCCGGCCGTTGCTGCCGTTCTTTCTCTTCAGCGCTGCACTCATCGTGTTCACGCACCGTTCCAACATTGCGCGCATGCGTGCGGGTACCGAGCCGCGCGCCCGGCGGCTGTGGCTTCTGGGAGCGCGAGCGAGGTTCCATTAGGATGTCCGCGGGCGAGAGTCGTGCCGTCCGTGCGGACGGCGGCGGGCAACCGCTCGCGGCACGGGTGTTTGCGCAGCTGGCCGACGGCCGCTTCCATTCCGGCCAGGAGTTGGCCCAGGCACTCGGCGTGAGCCGCAGCGCCATATGGAAGGCGGCGCGCTCGCTGCGTGCGCTCGGTGCGACGCTGCATGCCGTGCCCAACCGGGGCTATCGTCTTCGTTCAGGCGTTCATGCGGAGTCAGCCTCCGGCAGCGAAGCACTGGACGCCAGGCTTATCACGGCGCTGCTGCCGGCATCCGCGCGGGCGAGCGTACGTGGCGTGGAGACGGCTTGGATGGTGGATTCCACCAACAATGTGCTGCTGCGCAGGCCCAATGCACCGTTGGGCTCATGCGAGGCGTTCCTTGCCGAATACCAAAGCGCAGGTCGCGGCCGCCGCGGCCGTGCCTGGCTGGCCCCGCCCGGCGGGGCGATCTGTCTGTCGCTCAACTGGAGCTTTCGCGAGGTGCCGCCGGACCTGGGGGCGCTCGGGCTCGCGATCGGCGTGTGCGCGCTGCGGGCTTTGCGCGAGGTTGGCTTGGAGCGGGCCGGCCTGAAGTGGCCCAACGACATCCTGGTGGAGGGCCGCAAGCTCGGCGGCATCCTGATCGAGCTGCGCGCCGAATCGGGCGGCCCGGCTTCCATCGTCGCCGGAATCGGCCTCAATGTCGCGCTTGGCGAGACGCTTCTCGGCGAGATCGAGCGTACCGGCATGCCCGCGACCGACCTCGTCGCCTGCGGACTGACGCGGCCCTCGCGCAATACGCTCGCGGCTGCGCTCATAGGCCAGGTTGTGGAGGGCTTGAAGCGCTTCGAGGGGGAGGCCATGCGGCCTTTCATCGAGGAGTGGCGCACTGCCGATGCTCTGCGGGGCGTGCAGATCGAGGTGCGCACCGCCGCGGGCAAGGTGTGCGGCTGGGCCAAGGGGATCGATATGCATGGCGCCTTGGTCGTCGAGACACCGCACGGGCTGCAGCGCTTCATCTCCGGCGAGGTCACGGTAAGGCCGATCCAATGAATGCGCTGCTGGTCGACATCGGCAACACGCGCATCAAGTGGGCGTCTCTTACGGATGAGGGGCTTGGCCGGACGAAAGTGCAGACCCACGCTGACCTGGGGCCGCGGGACTTCGACCGGATCGCCGGTTCCGCCCGCGGCGCCGACCGCATCCTCGTCTCGAGCGTGGCCTCGTCCAAAGTCAATGACGCACTCGTGCTCGCCGCCCGCCGCACCGAAGCGCCCGTCCCCGAGCTCGTGGCGACGCAACGGCGCGCCTGCGGGATTACCGTGGCGTATGTTGAGCCATGGCGCATGGGAGTGGACCGCTTCCTGGCGATGATCGGCGCCCACGAGAGTTTTTCGCGCCCGGTATGTGTCGTCGGCGTAGGGACCGCGATGACGATCGATCTGCTTGGGGCTGATGGCCGCCATCGCGGCGGGGCGATCATCCCGGCGCCGCCGCTGATGGTCTCGAGCCTGCTCGAAGCCACCAGCGGCATTCGCCGGCGCGCCCGCGGCGGAGCGGACGGCCGGGGACCGGCATTGTTTGGGCGCTCTACCCGTGCGGCAGTGGAGCAGGGAGCGCGATTTGCCGCTGCGGCCACGGTGGACCGGGCCGTCGGCGAGGCCCGCGCCTTGCTCGGC
>JAJZVF010000223.1 GCA_021845825.1 Pseudomonadota bacterium
CAGATGCTGCTCAAGATCGAGCTGCCGAGCGCCGCCCCCACCATCGTCGCCGGCATTACCCAGTGCATCATGCTCAGCCTCTCCATGGTCGTCATCGCCGCGCTCGTCGGCGCCGGCGGACTCGGCGCGCCGGTGGTGCGGGCGCTCGACACCGTGCAGATCGGCATGGGCTTCGAGGCCGGCCTGGTGATCGTCCTGCTCGCCATCATCCTCGATCGCATCACCACCCGCCCCGCCGCCAAGGAGTCCAAGCAGTGAGCGCGCTCGAATTCCGCAATGTCGATATCCTCTTCCCTCCCGCTGGCTCGACCCGCCGCCGCGCCCAGGCTGCGGTCAACCGCGCCCTCGCCGCCCTCGATGCCGGCGGCTCGCGCACCGAGATCGCCGAGCGCACCGCGGTCATCGTGGGAGTGAGCAATGCCAATCTGACCGTCGAGCGCGGGGAGATCTCGGTGCTGATGGGCCTCTCGGGCTCGGGCAAATCCACGCTCCTGCGCGCGGCCAACGGCCTCAATCGCATCACCCGCGGCCACGTGCTGGTACGCGACGGCGAGACGATCGTCGATCTCGCCAGCTGCAATGAAGCGAGCCTTCGCCGGATCCGCCGGCTGCGCATCGCCATGGTTTTCCAACAGTTTGCCCTGCTGCCCTGGCGCACCGTGCGCGAGAACGTCGGCTTCGGGCTCGAGTTGCGCGGAGAGCGGTCCGAGCATCGCCGCCGAATCGTCGATGAGCAACTTGCGCTCGTCGGACTCACGCAGTGGGCCGACCGGCATTGCAGCGAGCTCTCCGGCGGCATGCAGCAGCGTGTCGGCCTTGCCCGCGCTTTCGCCACCAACGCCGAGATCCTGCTGATGGACGAGCCGTTCTCCGCGCTCGATCCGCTGATCCGCCGCAAGCTGCAGGAGGAGCTGCTGGCGCTGCAGGAGCGGCTGCGCAAAACGATCCTATTCGTGAGCCACGACCTCGATGAGGCGCTGAAGATCGGCGACCGGATCTCGATCCTCGAGGGCGGGCGCATCGTGCAGACCGGCACCCCGCGGCAGATCATCGAAACGCCGGCCGATGACTATGTCGCCGAATTCGTCCGTCACGTCAACCCGCGCACGATGCTGAAGGACGGTACCACGCCCGCGCCTTCCTGAGGCAATTCCAACGCCCCGCTTTGCTCCTATGGACGACAAGACCGCCGCAGCGTAGTGTCAGTGAAGGTGACGCAGGAACGTTCTGTGCAAGCCCCCCCCTCCCCGTTCAGCCACTTCGGTTTCCTCACGCTTCGGCGCTATTCCATGATCGCCTTCACCAACGCGGTCGAACCTCTGCGCATGGCCAATTACCTCGCGGAGCGTGAGCTGTACCGCTGGTCGGTGTATTCCCTCGACGGCGAGCCGGTCCCGGCCAGCAACGGTCTGACGGTCTCGCCCACGCGACGGCTCGATGAGTCGGCGTTGCCGGACATCCTGTTCGTATGCGCCGGAGTCGAGGTCACCCGCTCGGTCGATGATGAGCTGCTGCGGCTGCTGCGCCGCCTGGCGCAGCGGCGCGTGCCCCTCGGGGGCTTGTGCACCGGCGCCTATGCGCTCGCCAAGGCGGGGCTGCTCGAGGGCTACCGGTGCGCCATCCACTGGGAGAACCTCTGGGCGCTGCGCGAGACCTTCCCGCGGGTCGTGTTCACGCCGGAGCTGTTCGCGATCGACCGCGATCGTTACACGTGTACCGGCGGGATCGCCCCGCTCGATCTCGTGCTCAACCTGATCACTCCGCGCATCGGCCGCACCATGGCGGCCGGCATCTTGGAGGAGTTCATCGTGGCGCGCGTCCGCGACAGCAAGGATCGGCAGCACATCCCGCTCGCGGCCCGCCTGGGCGGCGCCCATCCTTCGATCGCCCAGGCCGCGCAGCTGATGGAGTCCAATATCGAGGAGCCGCTGTCCCTCGAGGAGCTTGCGCAGCTCGCCGAGGTCTCACAACGCCAGTTGCAGCGCCTCTTCCGACGCAATCTCGGCCTCACCCCGGCACAGTACTATGCGACGGTACGGCTGCGCCACGCGCGCCAGCTCCTGCAACAGACCGCCATGCCGGTCATGGATGTGACGGTCGCCTGCGGCTTTCGCTCGCCTTGCCATTTCAGCCGCTCGTACCGCGCTCTTTTCGGCCATCCCCCCAGCCGGGAGCGGCGACCGCTTCTGGCTGAGGCCACGTCCACGGCAGGTGCGACACAGACTGAAAAGATCGTTTCCTAAATATTCAATCAATAAATATCAAGAGCTTCATGGATCTATGAGCCACATTCATCTCGTTGTTTTTTTGATATATTGAAAAGTGCGCAACAAAGTATTGCATCTCCAGAATGATTTGTGGATTATACGTATACGTGCACCCCAAGCACTTTGAGTGACCGTTCAATGCTTCAGTCAAGCGGACCTCGTAGGGCTTCACCAGGGGTCGTGCACCCTTCGCTGCGCGTCGGCATCATTCTCGCCGAGCATTTCACGCTATCGGCTTTCGCGGTATTCGTCGATCATCTGCGCCTCGCCGCCGATGAGGGCGACAGAAGCCGGCCCATGCGGGTGCAGTGGTCCATCATGTCGGCCCGCCACGAGCCGATCAGCGCCAGCTGCGGGGTCGCGCTGCAGCCGACTTCCGCCCTGCTCGCGCCCGATGCGCTCGATTACGTGGTCGTGGTCGGCGGCATCCTGCACGCCGGCCCCCAGGTCGATGAGGTCACGCTGCGCTACCTGCGCGAGGCCGGCAGCACCCATACCCCGCTGATCGGCATCTGCACCGGCAGCTTCGTGCTGTGCCGGGCGGGACTGATGAAGGGCCGCCGGTCCTGTGTCAGCTGGTACCATTATCAGGACTTTCGCGAGGCCTTCCCCGATCACGCCGTCGTCGCCGACAGGCTGTTCCTTGCCGATGGACCGCGCATCACCTGCGCAGGGGGGGCAGGCGCGGCGGCGCTCGCCTCGCACCTGATCGAGCGGCACCTCGGCCGGGCGACCGCCTACAAAGCGAGTCAGGTGTTGCTGTTTGACGGGCCGCGCCAGGGCACCGATGCGCAACCGCACCCGCCGATGTCCGAGAGCGTCAACGAGCCGCGCGTGCGCCGCGCACTGCTGCTCATGGAGCAGAATCTGACACGGCCGATCGCCGTCGCGGCGATCGCCGAGGAGCTCGGGGTGTCGGTGAGGCAGCTCGAGCGGCTCTGCCGCGAGCATCTGGGGCTCGGCCCGGCCTCGCTCTATCGCCAGCTGCGCATGCGCTACGCCAACTGGCTGATAGAGAACACTGACCGCTCCGTGACCGAAATCGCCATCGAAGCCGGGTTCGCCGACTGCGCGCATTTCTCGCGGCAGTTCAAGGACGTATACGGCTTCTCTCCGTCCCACCACCGGGTGCAACCAAATCAGACACGCACTGCCGACGCAGCGCACGCACGGGTATTCGAATAGCCTCACTCCCTGCTTGCCCGGCCCGGCCGCGGGATCGGGCCGGCGCGGGCGGCTTTTTTGTCCGCTGCGCGGCCCGCCTCGCCTCTGATCAAACATCTGTTTCGAATGTGCTTCGGCACGGCACGCACAAGGACGGCAACGTAACAGCCGCTTGACGCATCCGTTCAATCCCGCACCGGGCGTCTCGGTTGTAATGCCCGTGTACTCGCAATCGTCGCGCCGACGTAAGTAAAACCATTGGGGAGGGTCCAGGCGATGAAGTCGAAGGTGTCTTATGCGGTGGCCGCCATTCTGAGCGGCGCGTCTCTCGGCGCATTCGCCGCCACCCCCGCGCCCCAGTCCGCCGCAGCGGCGGCGCCGGCGGCGG
>JAJZVF010000033.1 GCA_021845825.1 Pseudomonadota bacterium
CACTGACTTGCGCTTCCGGCGTCCGCCGCATCGTGCTCGCCACCAACATCGCCGAGACCAGCCTCACCATCGAGGGCGTGCGCGTGGTGGTCGATTCCGGCCTGGTGCGCCGTCTGAGGTTCGATCCGTCGACCGGCATGAGCCGCCTTACGGTGCAGCGCATCTCGCGTGCATCGGCCGAGCAGCGCCAGGGCCGGGCGGTGCGGCTCGGTCCGGGTGTGTGCGAGCGCGCCTGGAGCGCGGGGGCCCACCAGACCCTGGCGGCGTTTACCCCCGCGGAGATCCTGGAGGCCGACCTTGCGCCGCTGGCGCTCGAGCTGGGCTGCTGGGGAGTGCGTGAGGCCGACGAGCTCAGCTGGCTCGATCCGCCGCCTGCGGCCACGTTGGCAAGCGCCCGCGACCTGCTCTTAAGGCTGGGTGCGCTCGACCGCGAGGGGCGAATCACCGCCCACGGCCGCGAGATGGCCGGCCTGGGCGTGCATCCGCGCCTCGCGCACATGCTGCTCAGGGCGCGGGACCTCGGCTCGCTGGCGCTCGCCGCCCATCTGGCCGCCTTGCTGTCGGAGCGCGATCCGCTGCGCGGGCCCGTGGGCGCTCGTGATGCCGACATCCGTAGTCGTCTCGACATTCTGCGGGAAGGGGGAGCCGGGAGCGCCGACCGGCTCGCGATCGAGCGCGTCCGCGGCGCGGCCCGGGATCTGGCCCGCCACCTCGGCGCGCCCGCTGCAACGGCCGGCACCGGGTCGGGGGGCGCGGCGGCCGCTTCGGCGGGCGTGCTGCTGGCACTGGCCTTTCCGGACCGCATCGGCCGGCGCCGCGGCACCGGCGAGGGTCGCTTCACCCTCGCCAACGGCCGGGGCGCATACTTCCCGCAGCCCGGGAGCCTCTCGCAGCAGGAGCTCATTGTTGCGGTGAGCCTGGATGACTGCGAGCGCGAGGCGCGCATTCTGCTGGCCGCACCGCTCGCACGCGAGGACCTCGACCAGGTTCTGCCCGAGCGCCTCAAATGGCGCCAGCGCGTCGAGTGGAGCCGGCGCGAGCAAGCCGTGCTCGCGCGCCGGGAGCTGCGGCTCGATGAGTTGGTCCTGGAAGAGCATCCCTTGTCCGAGGTGCCGCCGGAGCAGGCATGCCGCGCCATGCTCGAGGGCCTGCAAGAGCTCGGCATCGACGCGCTGCCCTGGACGCGGGAGGCGCGCGACCTGCAGGGGCGTGTGGCGTTCGTGCGGCGCCTCGGCGCCGCCTGCGGGCAATGGCCCGACCTGTCCGATGGGGCGCTGCTCGCTTCGCTCGGGCAGTGGCTGGCGCCGTGGCTTGCCGGGCTTACCCGCCGCGAGCACCTTGACCGAATTCCTCTCGAAGAGGCGCTGCGCGCGCGGCTGAGTTGGGAGCAGCGGCGGGAGCTCGATGCGCTCGCACCCGCCTACCTCACCGTGCCCACCGGCTCGCGCATCCGCATCGATTATCTCGATGAGAGCGCCCCGGCGGTGTCCGTGCGTCTGCAGGAGGTGTTCGGCCTGCAAGCGACCCCGCGGCTCGGCGGCGGACGAGTGCCGGTGACCTTCAAGCTGCTCTCGCCGGCGCATCGTCCGGTGCAGGTGACGCGCGACATCGCCGGCTTTTGGCGCGGCTCCTACGGCGAAGTCCGCAAAGATCTGCGCGGCCGCTATCCGAAGCACCACTGGCCGGAGAATCCCCTCGAGGCGCAGCCTGTACGAGGCGTGCGGCGGCGGCCCTGAGCCGGTACACTGCGCGTCTGCGTTACTCCCTCAGCCGCTCAGCCATCGCGCCAGGGACTCATGACAACCAATAGAGCCGAGGTCGCGCCGGCACCGGCCATCGACATCCGCTTCGGACAAGTGGGCCTGATCCAGGTGCTCATCTGGACCACCGATCCGGGCGCCATTCTCGATGAGTTGACCGGTCGGGTCGCCACTGCGCCGAAGTTCTTTCAGCGCACCGCCGTGTCGCTCGATCTGGGACCACTCGGCCGCGAGCCCACGGTCGAGGAAATGCGCGGTGTGCTGGAAGCCGTGCGCCGCGCGGGCATGTGTCCGGTGGGCCTGGCGAGCGGCGCTGACGCCGCGCCGGCGCTCTCCGAGCCCCTCGATCTGCCGGTGTTGCCCCCGTTCCGGCAATTTCGCCCGCCGGTGCAGGCCGTGCAGCACGCCGAGGCGGGCCGGCCGGCGGCTCAGCCGGACGAGCAACCCGAGCCGGTCGCGGCACAGCTGCATCACCAGCCGGTGCGCTCCGGCCAGCGCCTATATGCGCGCGGCCGGGATCTGGTGGTCACCGCCGCGGTCGGCGCCGGGGCCGAGGTGATCGCCGACGGCTGCGTGCATGTCTACGGCGCTCTGCGCGGGCGGGCGGTGGCCGGCGCGCGCGGAGAGCCCGCAGCACGGGTGTTCTGTCAGGAATTCCGAGCGGAGCTGGTGTCCATCGCCGGCGTGTTCCGCGTGTTCGAGACGTTGCCGCCGGAGCTTGCCGGCAAGCCCGTGCAGGCGTGGCTGGATGGCGACGAGTTGCATTTTGAGCGGCTGGGCGCTTGAGTGCGCCCCGCCCGGCAGAATCTTCGAGGAGATAAACTTGAGTGAGATCATCGTGGTGACCTCGGGCAAGGGCGGGGTCGGCAAGACCACCACCTCGGCCAGCCTGGGTTGCGGATTGGCCCGCCGCGGCAAGCGCGTGGCGCTGATCGACTTCGACATCGGGCTGCGCAATCTCGACTTGATCATGGGCTGCGAGCGGCGCGTGGTCTACGATTTCGTCAATGTCATAAACGGCGACTGCACTCTCAAGCAGGCCCTCATCAAGGACAAGCGCCTGGAGGGCCTGTACGTGCTTGCGGCCTCGCAGACCCGCGACAAGGATGCGCTGACGGAGGAGGGTGTGCAGCGTGTGCTCGATGAGCTCACCGGCGAGAGCTTCGACTACATCGTCTGCGATTCGCCCGCGGGCATCGAGAAGGGCGCGCATCTGGCGATGTACTTCGCTGATCGCGCGGTGGTGGTGGTCAACCCGGAGGTCTCCTCGGTCCGCGACTCCGACCGCATCCTGGGGCTGCTCGCGAGCAAGACCCGGCGCGCGGCGAACGGCAACGGCGGGGTGAAGGAGCATCTGCTGCTCACCCGCTACAACCCACGGCGGGTGGCGAGCGGCGAGATGATGAGCGTCAATGACGTGAAGGAGATCCTGGGCCTGGATGTCATCGGAGTTGTGCCGGAATCGACCGATGTGCTGGCGGCGTCCAACTCCGGCGTGCCGGTCATTCTGAACGAGACCAGCGACGCCGCCGGCGCCTACGAGGATGCGGTCGGCCGCCTGCTCGGCGAGCAGCTGCCGCTGCGCTTCCTCGAAGAGCGCAGGCGGGGGCTCCTCGCCCGCATGTTCGGAGGGTGACATGGGATTGCTCGCCCTGTTTCGAAGCAAGCCCTCCTCGGCGAGCATCGCCAAGGAGCGCCTGCGCATCATCGTCGCGCAGGAGCGCAGCACGCGCGGCGCGCCGGACTACCTGCCGCTGCTCAGGCGCGAGCTCCTGCAGGTGATCCACAAGTACGTCAACGTGGATCCCGAGGCGGTGCAGGTGCATCTTGACCGCGAGGAGGGTCACGAAGTGCTGGAGCTCAGCGTGGCGCTGCCGGACAAGCAAGGCGGCTGAGCGAGGCCTGTCTCAGTAACACACTCCGCCGCCCTCCTCCGCCGCTGCGGCGCGCGCCCGGAAGAGTCGGAACAGCTCGCGGCCCATGCCGTATTCGTTGCCCGAGAGGTCGGCGGTGGCGCTGGGGCGGGCATGCCACTCCTTCTCGCCCACGCGCGCCTCCAGGGTGCCTTTGATGCTGTCGAGGCGGATGAGATCCCCGTCGCGCACCTTGCCGATCGGGCCGCCGCACACGCTCTCGGGGGTCAGGTGAATCGCCGCCGGCACGACGCCCGAGGCGCCCGACATGCGTCCATCCGTCACCAGCGCCACCTGATGTCCCTTGCCCTGAAGTGAGGCGAGGGCGGGCGTCAGGCCGTGCAGCTCGGGCATGCCGTTGGCGCGCGGTCCCTGGAAGCGCACCACCACCACCACGTCACGCGAGAGCTCGCCTTTCCCGAAGGCCTCGAGCACGGCCTCCTGACTGTCGAACACCCGCGCCGGCGCCTCGACCACTCGGTGCTCGGGCTTGACCGCGGACACCTTGATGATCGAGCGCCCCAGGTTGCCGCGCAGGCGCTTCAGGCCGCCGTCGGCGCTGAAGGGATCGGACACCCGCCGCAGCACCTCCCTGTCGCCGCTGTTGGCAGGCGAGTCGCGCCAGGCCAATCCGGCCGACGAGAGCCACGGCTCCCGCGTGTATTCGCCGAGGCCCCGGCCCGCGATCGTCCACACGTCCTCGTGCATCAGTCCTGCCGAGAGCAGCTCGCGCACCAGAAAGCCCATGCCGCCCGCGGCATGAAAATGGTTCACGTCGGCGCTGCCGTTCGGATAGATTCGCGCGAGCAGCGGCACCACCTCCGAGAGGTCGCCGAAATCGTCCCAATCGATCACGATCCCGGCGGCGCGCGCGATGGCCACGATGTGCAGCGTGTGGTTGGTCGAGCCGCCCGTGGCGAGCAGACCCACGATGGCGTTGACGATGCTGCGCTCATCGAGCACCCGCGCGAGCGGCAGATGTTCCTTGCCGAGCGCGGTGATCTGCGCGGCGCGGCGCGCTGTGGCGGCGGTGAGCGCATCGCGCAGCGGCGTGTTGGGCGGCACGAAGGCGCTGCCGGGCAGGTGCAGACCCATGACCTCCATCAGCATCTGGTTGCTGTTGGCGGTGCCGTAGAACGTGCAGGTGCCGGCGGAGTGATAGCTGTCCGCCTCGGACTGCAGCAGCGCCTCGCGCCCCACCTTCCCTTCCGCGAACTGCTGGCGGATGCGCGCCTTCTCCTTGTTGGGCAGACCGGAAGGCATGGGTCCGGCGGGGACGAACACCACCGGCAGCTGCCCGAAGGCAAGCGCGCCGAGCAGCAGTCCCGGCACGATCTTGTCGCACACCCCGAGGCACAGCGCCGCATCGAACATGCCGTGCGAGAGCGCGATGGCGGTGGACATCGCGATCACTTCGCGGCTGAAAAGCGACAGCTCCATGCCCGGCTGGCCCTGGGTCACGCCGTCGCACATGGCCGGCACGCCGCCCGCGACCTGCGCGGTGGCGCCGGCCGCGCGCGCAGCGTGGCGGATCAGGGCGGGAAAGCGCTCGAAAGGCTGGTGGGCCGAGAGCATGTCGTTGTACGAGGTGACGATGGCGAGGTTCGGCCGGCGCAGCGCCTTCAGTGCCTCCTTGTCCGGCCCGGCGGCCGCAAAGCCGTGCGCCAGATTGGTGCAGGAGAGGCGCTTGCGGGCCGGCTCGCCGGCCTGGGCCGTCATCCGCTCGAGGTAGTCGGAGCGCGCGTCGCGACTGCGCTCGCGGATGCGCTCGGTGACTGCGCGGACGCGGGGATTGAGGGTCGGGGACTCGGCCATCGGCGTCACTGCTTCCCGGGCGGCTCGTAGCCTTCGGGCCGGGTCGAGCCTGAGCCGAAGAAGAACTTCTCCATTTCGGTCTCGAGGAGCCGGCGGGCTTTGGGCTCGACGGGGCTGAGGCGATACTCGTTGATCAGCATCACCTGATGCTGGATCCAGCGGGCCCAGGCCTCGCGCGAGACCTGCTCATAGATCCGCTTGCCCAGCTCGCCGGGATAGGGCGGGCGGTCGAGGCCGGGCGCCTCACGTTTCAACACCACACACTGCACCATTCGGGGCACGGCCGTCTCCAGTTGTTGTCAATCCAAAAGCTGCTCCTGGACTGCGTCCGTCGCCAATCGCCGCAGAAGCCTCGAGATCGGAGCGGGAAGGCCGAATGCGCCGGGGACGCTTGCGCGGTACCAGGCATGCCGCGCCGGATCCGGCGGGCTGATGCCCGAACAATGGGCCAGAAGCGGCATGATGACAAGATCAAAATGCGTGAACGCGTGTCGCAGGGCCTCGAGCGGCCGGGGCGCAGCACCGCTCAGGGTGTGTCGCAAATAATCCTCGGCGTCGGCGCGGGTATCGAATTGGGGCAGGCACCACAATCCTCCCCAGATGCCGCTCTCGGGACGGCGCTCGAGCAGCACGCTGCCGTCGTGTCGCCGGACCGCGACCATGAAGACCTGTCGCACAGGCCGTTCACGGCGATGCCGCGCCATGGGCAGCTCATGCTGGCGGCCGGCGAGGCGCGCAACGCAACGCTCTGCTACCGGGCATTGCGCGCAGCTTGGGTTGCGGCGCGTGCAGATCGTGGCGCCCAGATCCATGATCGCCTGCGTGTACACGTCGACGTGCTGCGTGGGCGTGCACTGTGCCGAGATCTGCCATAGCCGCTTCTCGGTATTGCGATCCGACGCGCTACCCTCCACCCCGAATTGACGCGCGAGAACGCGGCGCACGTTGCCATCGAGAATGGGAAAGCGTTGACCGCGGCTCAGGGCGAGAATGGCCCCGGCGGTGGAACGGCCGATTCCGGGCAGGCGGGCCACGGCCTCGAAGCTCTGCGGAAATCGGCCGCCGTGCTCGTCGCGGACATGGAGCGCGGCGCGGTGAAGATTGCGCGCCCGCGCGTAGTAGCCGAGACCCGACCACAGATGCAGCACCTCATCGAGCGGCGCGCCCGCGAGCGCCACGATGTCGGGAAAGCGCCGCATGAAGCGCTCGTAGTAAGGGATCACGGTACCGACCTGGGTCTGCTGCAGCATGATTTCCGAGACCCAGACCCGATAGGGGTTGCGGTCACGCTGCCACGGCAAGTCATGCCGTCCTGCGCGCGCGTGCCATTCGATCAGCGCGTCTGCGAAGCGCGCACCGGCAGCGGCCGCTCGGGCCGCATCCGGCCCCCGGGGCGGGTCCGTGCTCATTGCACCTCGAGGCGGATATCCCGCAAGGTCGTCCCGTGGTAGCTCCCCCGCCCGACCGTCAGCGTGCCGCGCGCGTGCAGGGCGCGCAGCGCCTTGAGCGGCAGCACGAACGGCTTGGGGTGTTTTCTCGTCGGCGGCAGGTAATGCCCGAAGTCGATCCGGTTGGCATCGAGATCGAAGCGCCAGAGCGGCTGCAGCCCCCCGGAGCGATCCACCCAGCCGGTGAGCGTCGTCGCGTCGAGCCGCGCGGTGAGCGGATCGATCACCAGCGTGTCGTTGCGCAGGCGCCAGCGCGCCGTCAGTGAGAGCTTGCCGAGCGCCGCGGGGTCCTGGGGCAGTCGGGTCTTGATGTTCAACAGCGTGATGAGGCGTCGTACCGAAGGGACGGTGAGCGCCAGGGAGCCGTTGGCGTCGAGACCTATTGTCCCGTCAGTGACCGTCGCCGTGCTCCGCATCGTCACGTCCGCCACGCTGAGCCACACCGCCGGCGCGGCAATGGCGAGTGGAGCGGACCTGAAACGTAGCCGTTTAAGCCGCAATCGTACCGGCACCCCCGCGCGCGGCAGGAACCCGCCGCGCAGCAGGAAGCGGCTGCTCACGGTGAGCGGCTTGCCCGATTGCCAGGCGCTCACGCGCAGTTGCCAGTGTGACAGGGTGATCGGCGATGCCGCGCCGTCCGCGAAATGCAGCGTCCCGTCCGCAATGTCCAGACCTCCGAACGCCGGCAGAGCAGGCGTCGCGGTCTGAGAGTTCGGCCGGGCGAGCAGGTGCTGCCAGTTACCCTGCCCGTCGGGCTCCCGCCAGAGATGAATATCGGCGCCGCGCAGGCGGATCTGCCCGACGTCCAGCTGCCGGTGCAACAGCAGCGGCAGGAGCCGTACGCTCACGCGGGCGGAGCGCCAGTCGATCAGGTCCGGTCCCGGCCGTCCCGGTGCGGGGCCGAGGCGCGCGGCCCCCACCCGCACCGCGAGCCATGGAAACCAGGAGAGGCGCAGATTTCCCTCGATCACGAAAGGTCGGCCGGTGGCGAGGCTCACCTGCCGGTCAATCGCGCCTCGATAGTGGTCCGGGTTGATCGCCAGGGCGACGATGAGCACCGCAGCGGCCGCAAGCAGCACGAGCACGGCCACGATCCCGAGGAGCCAGCGGACGATCCGCATTCAATCGGTGGGGCGCGCGCGCGAGCGCGAGGTCGAGTCGATCGGCACCGTCCAGTAGTCGTCCGCGGAGTCGCTCCAGGACGAATCTGTGAGGTCCGGCCAGTTGCCCGGGTCGAAGCCGGGTGCGCCCTCGAGCCGCGCCGCCTGCAACACCAGGGCGCCGTGGTGAATGTCCGCTACCGCCGTCCACCAGGGAATCGCCACCAGCCGGCCGCCCTTGTCGCATGCAATGATGATGTGCGTGGCGCGCCCGTTGCCGTTGGGGTTGAAGACAATGTCCCGGATACGCCCGAGCATCCGGCCGGAGCGGGACTCGACCGGCATGGTGATCAGCGTCGAGGCGCGCAGCGCGGCGTGCGGCCCTTGGGGTGCGGGCGCAGAAGGGGTGGGGAGCGCGGCAGGCGGCGGGGGACCCGAGAGGAAGTCCGAGCCCTGCTGGCTGCAAGCGCTCAGCACCAATCCCACCGCGCACAGCAGCGGCGTGCAGCTTCTGAGTTTCAGACCGATGTGCTTTACCATCTGACGAGCGGCGGCAGACTCATGAGGTAGGCCTCCGGATCGGCGTCGGTCTGGAAGCCGAACTTCGTGCCTCGATCATAGACCAGGTTGAACTCGACATACCGCCCGCGCTTGAACAGCAGCTTCTCCCGAGCGGCCTCATCATAAGGCAGGTCCTTGCGTCGCGCGATGAGACGGGGATAGACAGCGAGGAATGCCTCGCCCACTTGTTGCACGAAGGCAAAATCTTCCTCGGGGTCGGTGCCGGCAAGCTCGTCGAAGAAGATGCCGCCGACGCCGCGAGGCTCGTGCCGATGGGGCAGGTAGAAGTAGCGGTCGCACCAATCCTTGAACTCCCGATACGCGTCGGGCCGGTACGTATCGCAGGCGGCGCGCAGAGCGGCGTGAAAATCCGCCGTGTCCTGCTCGAACGGAAAGGTCGGGGTGAGGTCGGTGCCGCCGCCGAACCACGCGCGGCTGGTGCGCAGATACCGGAGGTTCAGGTGCACCGCCGGAACGTAGGGATTGCTCATGTGCGCCACGAGAGAGATCCCGCAGGCGAGGAAGCGTCCGCCCGATTCCTCGGCCCCGGCCACCTGGGCGCGGGCGGGCTCGGAGAACTCACCCCAGACATGGCTCACGTTCACGCCGACCTTCTCGAACACCGTGCCGCGCATCAGCCGCGATTCCCCGCCGCCTTGCAGACGATGGCCTTCGGGCCGGCGCCAGGGACGCCGCTCGAAGCGGACCGAGGTCTCGAAGATCTCGAACGCGGTGCAGATGCGCGCCTGCAAGTCGCGAAAATACGCGGCCGCGGCCTCGGCAAGGTCCTCGCCCCCCGCCCGGATGCTCAAGAGTGGGCTCCCACCTCACGCGCGGCACGCGCGGAGCGATCATGCACGTAGTCGACCAGTCGCGCCACGGCCTGCGGGTCGGCGAGCGGCCAGATGCCGTGGCCGAGGTTGAAGATATGTCCCGGTGCGGGACCGGCCTCGGCGAGCACGCGGGCGGCCTGGCGCTCGAGCTCCTCGGGCGGGGCGAACAGGGCAGCCGGGTCAAGGTTGCCCTGCACCGCCTTGTCCGGGCCCAGGCGCCGGCGCACCTGATCGAGCGGCACCCGCCAGTCGACGCCGATTACCTCGGCATCGATTCCGGCGACGGCTTCCAACAGCGCACCGCCCTGGTTGACATAGTAGATTCTGGGCACGCCGGCGCCGCGCAGCGCCGTCAGGGTGCGCCGGGCCGCGAGCAGTGCGAAGCGCTCGAACGCGGGCGGCGCGAGCAGCCCCGCCCAGGACTCAAACAGCATGAGCGCCTGCGCGCCGGCGCGGGCCTGGGCCGCGAGATAGGCGGCCATCGCATCCGCCAGCCGCTCGAGTAGCTGCAGGCTCGCCTCCGGCTGCGAATAAAGAAAGGCTCGCGCCGTCTCGAACTCCTTCTCCGGGCGGCCGCATACGAGATAACAGAAAAGCGTGAACGGACCGCCCGCGAAGCCGATGAGCGGCACGCCGCGCGGCGCCGCGGCGCGGACCAGCCGGATGGACTCCAACACGAAGGGTACGTCGCGCTCGGGCTCGAGCGCGCGCAGTGCCTCGATGGCCTGCAGGGTGCGGATAGGCTCGCGTACCACCGGGCCCGGATCGAAGCTGAGATCGACGCCCATGCCCTGGAGCGGCGTCATGATGTCGCTGAAGAGAATGGCTGCATCGAGCGCAAAGCGCTTGAGCGGCTGCAGCGTGACTTCGGCGGCAAGCTCGGGCGAGCGGGTGAGCGTTTCGAAGTCGACCTTGGCACGGAGCTGCCGGTACTCGGGCAGGTAGCGGCCCGCCTGGCGCATGATCCAGATGGGCGTGTAGGGCACCGGTCGGCGCCCGCAGGCCTCCAGAAAGACGGACGTTTCGGCGGCGGGCGCGGTCATGCCCGCAACCAACGGGCCGCCTCGGGCGCGAAGTAGGTGATGATGAGATCCGCGCCCGCGCGCTGAATGCCGGTCAGGGTCTCGAGCACCGCGGCGCGCTCGTCGATCCAGCCGCGCTCGGCGGCGGCCTTGATCAGACTGAACTCGCCGCTTACCTGGTAGGCGACCACCGGCACCTGCACCGCCGCGCGTACCCGCCGGATGATGTCGAGGTACGGGCCGGCGGGCTTGACCATGACGAGGTCGGCGCCCTCTTCGATGTCCAACAGCACCTCGCGCACCGCTTCGCGCGCATTGGCCGGGTCCATCTGGTAGCTGCGCCGGTCGCCGAAGGCGGGTGCGGACTCGGCGGCCTCGCGAAACGGCCCGTAGAAAGAAGAGGCGTACTTGGCGGCGTACGCGACGATTGGGGTCATGGCAAAACCGTTCCGGTCGAGCACCCTGCGGATCGCCTGCACGCGCCCGTCCATCATGTCGCTCGGCGCGACCGCATCCGCGCCGGCGCGGGCGTAGTTGAGCGCGACTTGGGCGAGCGTCTCAATCGAGGAGTCGTTGTCGATCGCTCCACCCGGGAGGACGTGCCCGCAGTGACCGTGGTCGGTGGCGCCGCACAGACAGACATCGGCCCACACGAGCAGGCCCGGACAGGCGGATTTGATGGCCGAAATGGCCCGGGCAGCCAGTCCGTGCGCAGCGAGCGCAGCGCTGGCGTGGGCGTCTTTCTCTTCCGGCGCGGCGAACAGCAGCACCGCCGGCACACCCGCGTCCGCGACCGCACGGGCATCCTTCACCGCCTCGTCGATGGACAGCTGCGAGATGCCCGGCATGCTCGAGACCGGATGGCGCACGCCCTCTCCGGCGACGACGAACAGCGGATAGATAAGTGCATCGGACGTGAGACGGGTCTCACGGACCATGCGCCGCCAGAGGTCAGTCTGGCGCGTGCGGCGGGGCCGCGTGTCGGGGAAACTCATGGTTTTTCATTCCTTTCGGCGCCATGCGCCGCATGATGTACGGATTCACCACGGCAACCGGGGTCAATCCCGCGCGCCAGCGCGTAACAACTCATGGCGAGGCCGCGCAACGTGTGCGGCTCCGCCACCACGGGCAAGACGCCGCGCACGGTCAATTCATGCGCCGTGGTCGGGCCGATGGCCACCGCCGCAGCGGCTGTCAGCAGACGCCGAAAATCGCCGCATCCGAGCGCGTGCTCCAGCTCGCTGACGGCCGAAGGACTGGCGAACGTGACCGCGCCGATGTCCCCGCGGGCGAGCGTGGCACGGCAGGACTCGACATCGAGCGAGGCGGGTACCGTGCGGTAGGCCTCGACGCTCACCACCTCCGCGCCGAGGCGCTTCAGCCCATCGCCAAGCGCCGGCAGCGCACGCGAACTCGCGGGGTGGAGGATGCGCCGGCCGCCGATGCCCGCCGCCTCGAACGCTCTCAACAGGCTGTCGGCGCCGGCCTCGCCGGTCAGGTGGACCGGCCAGCCCCGCTCGCGCAGGGCTGCGGCACTCGCCGGTCCGACCGCCGCGATGCGCGCGCCGGGAGGGGGCGCCGGCAGCAGCTCAGTCAGGGCGGCGACGCCGTGGCGGCTGGTAAGCACGATCCAATCGAAGGCAACGCCCTTCAGCGCCTGCGCGAGCTCCGTAGTATCGGCGGGCACGATGCCGATCGCCGGCCAGCGCAGCACGGGCACGCCCAGGCGCTCGAGCTCGCGACTCAAAGGTCCGCCGGGCGGCTCCGCCCGGGTCACTACGGCAGGTTTCAACACCGTCAGTTCCTCCCCGGTGCGGGGGCCGTGCGCAACTCGGCGATGAGCGAGGCTGCGCCCTGGGCGAGCAGCCGCTGTGCGACGCGCTCGCCCAATGCCTGTGCCTCGGCGGCAGTGGCGTCCGATTCGCCTGCGGCGCTCAGGTGCCGCGAGCCGTCGAGCGCGCAGACGGTGGCATGCAGGCGCAATGTCGGACCCGAGCGCGTAGCGAGCGCCCCCAGCGGTACCTGACAGCCGCCTTCGATGCAGTGCAGCAACGCACGTTCCGCCGTGGTGGCGAGCCGTGTCGCCGGGTCATCGAGCTGCCCGAGCCAGCGCGCCGTGTGTGCATCGCCGGCGCGGGCGCAGACGCCGATGGCGCCCTGCGAGACCGCGGGGGGAAACTCCGCCACCGGCAGCCGCTGCGTGATGTGCTCCTCCAGACCCAGCCGCTTCAGGCCCGCCGCGGCCAGCACGACGGCGCTGTAGTCTCCCCGCTGCAGCCGCTGCAGCCGCGTGGGCACGTTGCCTCTGAGCTCGTGCAGCTCGAGGTCGGGGCGTGCGCGCGCGAGGAAGGCGCGGCGGCGCAGGCTGCTGGTGCCGATCCGCGCGCCGGGCGGCAGCTCGAGCAGCGGTCGGCCGCCGTGGCTGACGAGCGCATCCTGCGGATCTTCCCGGGGCAGCACGGCGCTGAGCGCAAGGCCCGGCTCGAGCTCGGTCGGCAGGTCCTTCAGGCTGTGCACCGCGAGATCGATGCGCTCCTCGAGCAGAGCCCGGTCGAGCTCCTTGGTGAAGAAGGCGCGGCCGCGCACCGCCCACAGCGGCACCTCGGTCTGCAGGTCGCCCGTGGTCACCACCGGCACCAGCTCGATGCCCGGAGCGCCGCTCAGCGCGCCGATCAGGCTCTGCACGTGTCGAGCCTGCCACAAGGCGAGCGCCGAGGCGCGCGTGCCGATGCGCAGCGGCGCGCTCATGGCTCACCCTCGATCACGAACCGGTAGCCCACGCCCCAGACAGTCAGGAAATGCCTTGGGTTGGCCGGATCGCGCTCGAAGCGCCGGCGCAGCCGCAGGATGAAGTTGTCGACGGTGCGCGTGGAGGGAAACACGTCATAGCCCCAGACGCGCTCGAGCAGGTCCTCGCGCGAGACGATCTCCCCGGGACGCTCCGCCAGTACCTTCAGGATCATCGCCTCCTTCTCCGTAAGTTCCTGAGCGAGGCCGTTCCAGGCCCGCCCCCGGAAGGCGCGGAAGTCCACCTCGTTGCCGCCGAAGCGCAACGGTCCGGTGTTTATCGAGGCGCTGTGATACCAGTCCCAGCGCCGCAGGATGGCGCGCACCCGCAGCAACAGCTCCTTGAGGTGGAAGGGCTTGGGCAGGTAGTCGTCGCCGCCGGCCTCGAGGCCCCGCACCCGGTCCGCCGGGTCGCCGCGCGCGGTGAGAAACAGTACCGGCGTGTTGTTGCCGTGCTCCCGCAGAGTGCGGCAGACCGTGAAGCCATCGAGCTCCGGCAGCATCACATCGAGCAGCACGAGCCCGTAGGTCTGGCCGCTGAGCGTCTCGAGCGCCCGACGGCCGTCGCCGACGGCGTCTACTTCGTACCCTTCCGCGCGCAGATTCTCAACCACACCGACCGAGAGGTGCGGGTCGTCCTCGACGACGAGGATGCGGCGCGTGTTTTCCGCCGTGACGCTCATGCATGTTCCCCGGCTGCGGCCGGCCACGCCAGCACGAAGCGCGCGCCCTGTCCCGTTCCTTCGCTGTGCGCGCTCACCCGGCCGTTCATCAACAGCATCAGCCGCCGCACGATGTACAGTCCCAGGCCCGTCCCGTGGTAGCTGCCGCCGCCGGGGTGCAGCCGGGTGAATTTCTCGAACAGCCGCGCGCCATCGGCCGGCCGGAAGCCGATGCCGCTATCGCGCACCGTGAGCTCCACTTCCGAACCCGCACGTCGGGCGCTGAGCAGGACGCTGCCGCCGCCGACCGGAGAGACTGCGGCGAGAGCGTTCTCCAGGAGGTTGCGCAGAATGACATCGAGGGCCAGCGGGTCGGCGAGCACGACCAGGCCGGCTGCGATGTCGGCGGCGAGGGTGATGTGCTCTGCGCGGGCGCGTTCCTCCATCTGCGCTGTGACCCTTTTCACGGCGCCGCCGAGATCGACCGGCTCGTGCCTGAGCTCGACGCGGCCGCGCTCGAGCCGCGCGCTCTCGAGGATGCGGCTCACCATGCCCTCCATGCGCGCGAGATCGGCGAGCATCCGCTCGGTGAGCACCCGCGACTGTTGCTCCGACAGGGGCCGCAACGCCAGAGTCTCGAGCGAAAGCTGCAGACTCGCGAGCGGGGTCTTGAACTGATGCGAAACGAGCTGCAGGAAGTTGTCCTGTTCCAGCATCACCAGCGCCTCGGCGCGCAGTGCGCGCGCAATGACTACGAGGCAGGCGACGAGAGCGAGCAGGAAGAACCCGCCCTCCCAGGCGTACTGGACCATACGCGCGTGCTCTTCCGCCAGCAGGCTGCGCTCGGCATCGGGTGAAACCTCGACCCGCCCCTGCTCGAGCACTACGTCCGGGAGCAGCCCGAGCACCTTGGCGGCCGGCATGCCGGCCGCCAGCAAGGCGTTGGCGGCGGCAGCCTGCTGCGCATATTGAGCCTGCAGCTCGCGCACCTTCTCCACGGCATAGAGATGCTGGTCGTACAGCCACCAGCCGACCTGAACGGTGCACACCGCCACCAGCGCCATGACGGTCAGCTGCAGGATGCGCGGGCCTTTTCTCATGCGCAACGTCATGAGGCGGTAAGGACTCGCTCGAGGCTCGCCGCCAGCCGCTCGAAGTCAGCGGCGGTGTGGGCGAGCGACAGGAAACAGGCTTCGTAGGCCGAGGGCGGGAAGTAGATGCCCTGCGAAAGCAGCGCGTGAAATACGCTGCCGAAACGCCGTACGGCTTCCTGTGGCAGAGTCTCGGCAGTGCGCGGCGCGCCCGCCTCGTGAAAGGAGAGCCAGAACAGCGAGCCCACGCGCACCAGGTGCACCGGGAAAGCCGCCCGTCTCAACGCCGGCGCCAGAGCCTGTTCCAACTGTGTTCCGAGCGCCTCGAGCCGTCGCCAGCCGTCATCGCGGATGAGCACATCGAGCGTGGCGATGCCGCTCGCCATGGCCACGGGATTGCCGGACAGGGTCCCGGCCTGATACGTGTCCCCGTCAGGTGCGAGACGCGAGAGGATGTGACGGGGGCCGGCAAAGGCCCCCACCGGCAGACCGCCGCCGATCACCTTGCCGAAGGTGGCCAGGTCCGGCGTCAGGCCCAGCCGCTCGGCCGCGCCGCCGCGGGCGAGGCGGAAGCCGGAGATGACTTCATCGAATATCAACAGCGCGTCGTGTCGGCGGGTGATCTCGCGGAGTCGGACAAGGAACTCGTGACGCTGGGGCAGCAGACCGTGGTTGGCCGGCACGGGCTCGATGATCACCGCGGCGATCCGCCCGCCTTCCCGGGCAAACAGCCCCTCGAGCGCGGCCTCGTCGTCGAGCGGCAGCACCCGGGTGCAGGCCGTGAAGGGCGCCGGTACGCCGGCCGAGGCGGGTTGGCCGAAGGTCGCGAGCCCCGAGCCTGCCGCCACCAGCAGGTGGTCCGCATGGCCGTGGTAGCAGCCGGAGAATTTTACGATGAGGTCGCGTCCCGTGAAGGCACGGGCCAGACGGATGGCGCTCATCGTGGCCTCGGTCCCGGAGGAGACGAAACGGACGTGTTCCGCGCCTGGGTAGGACGCCACTACCCGCTCCGCCAGCTCGACTTCTCCAGCGCAAGGCGCGCCGAACGTTGTACCCGCCCGGCTTGCCTCTGTGATGGCGGCGACCACCTCCGGATGCGCATGACCCAAGATCAGCGGACCCCACGAGCCGACGAAGTCGAGGTACTGTCGCCCATCGGCATCGATGAGGTGCTGTCTGTCTCCGCGCGCGAAAAACAGCGGGGTGCCTCCCACCGCGCGGAACGCTCTCACGGGCGAATTGACGCCTCCGGGAATGACACGGCAGGCGCGCTCGTATAGCGCTTGAGAACGGGGATTGGTCATGACGGATATGGTAGTGGCTTTTCTCTCAAGGGGATGGATCGGGCGGCTCGGGATGTGCCGGGTGGCCGCGGCGGTGCGGCCGGGCCTCGCGGAAGAACGCCTCGAGCGCCTCCGGAGCGCTTTGGGCGGCAGCGGCACGCAGCCCGGCGATGGGCAGGTGCGCCAGGCTGTGGGCTACGCGCTCGGCGAGGCGCAGCACGGCCGCGCGCTCACCGGCATCCAGGCTGTGCAGCTCCGTTACCAGCGCCCGTCCAGCCTCCTCGGCCGCAATCTGCTCGAATCGGGTGCGCAGCTCCGCCAGATGAGGACCGATGGCCCGCGTGGCCATATCGGTGCGCAGGCGGCTCAGTCGCTCATCGATCGCCGCGCGCACCGGAGCCAGGCGCATGAGCTCGGTGAGGCGCCGCTCCCGGACCGCCTGCACGAGCTCGTCCATCCCGATCACCGTCAGGCCGGCGCGCCGTGCTGCGGCCGGATCGAGGTTGGGTGGAACGCCGAAATCGATGGCCAGCGGCGCTACGGTGCGCAGGCTTCTGGCCTCTTGGGCGAGCCGTCTGAGGACAGCCTCGTCGAGGACGGGCTCCCCACCGCCCGCAGCCAGGATCACAGCGCCGACGGGCGGGGGCCGGTCACGGAATGCCTCGAGCGAGAGCGCCTCGCCGGCGACGGACTCGGCGAACTCCTCTGCCGAAGCGAGCGTGCGGTTCACCACACGCAACGGCAGGCCCGCCTTGTGCAACGCCAGGCCGCAGCGCCGGGTCATGGGAGAGACCCCGATCAGGGCGACCGGGGCGGCAATTCCGTTGAAGTGGCACCGGACGCGCTCGGCGGCGAGGTCCGCGAGTGACGGGGCGCGCACGCCGGCCTGAAGCCGCTGCATGCGGTTGGCCATGCCGAGCGCCTCGCCGAGCACCCGGTCGAGCAACGGCCCGCACGTGCCGGCAAGGCGGGCGGTATCCCAGGCATCGCGCAGCTGTGCGGCAATCTCCCGTTCCCCCGCCTGGGCGGAATCCAGACCACAGGCCAGCAGCAGCAGATGCTCGATGGCCGATTCGCCGGCCCAGGCGCGCAGCAGCCGCGGCGCCGCACCTGGGGGCGAGGGTTGTCCCGAGAGCTGCTCGAGGGCCTGCGGGCGCAGGTCCTCGGCGGCCGCCCCATTCGCCGTGGCGTACAGGAGTTCGACCCGGTTGCAGGTGCCGAGATAGAGCAGCTCTGCCACACCGAGCGCTGCGCGCAGCGGGGGCAGTCGCAGGGGAAGGTCTGTCTTGGGGATGGACAGCCGGGCCACTTCGTCCACTCCCGCATGCCGGTAGGACAGGCCCACAACGCCGATCTGGTGCATGGGTCTAGGTAACCACGAATGGCCGGCGGAGGTGTCACAGAAGCGTCACCTGCGCGTCGCGATTCCGGGCGCGATCAGATGAGGACAGCCGGCTTCCCGGAGGCGGCAATCCCTGCGCGTCGCGTGCGCGGGTGCAGGCCCTGAGTGGCCTCTGCTACAAACGGATCAAGCCGCGCTTGTGCGCCACCGCCACCGCCTCGGTACGGCTGATGGCGTCCAGCTTGGTCAGGATGGACTTCACATGGGTTTTGGCGGTGCCCTCGGTGATCGACAGGCGCCGCGCGATGTCTTTGTTGCTGCGGCCCTGGGCGACAAGCTCAAGGACATCGAGCTCGCGCTCGGTGAGACTGGGCTTGGCCATGCGCTGCAGCGCCTTGGCCGCCACGGTGGAGGAGGTGTAGGGGCGATCCTCGCTGACGGCGCGGATGGCCGAGAGGATCTCCTGCCGCGGCGCATCCTTCAGCAGGTAGCCCTTGGCTCCATGACTGAGGCACTGGAATATGTCCTCATCGCCGTCGTAGGTGGTCATGATGAGCAGCCGCGCCTTTGGGTTGATCTCGAGCACCCGCTGCACCACCGCCAGTCCGTCGCGCTTCGGCATGCGCAGATCGAGCACCATCACATCGGGATGGTGCCGCTCGTAGAGGGCGATGGCTTCCTCTCCGTCGCCGGCTTCCGCCACGACTTCCATGTCGGGCTGTTGATTGACCATCGCCGCAAGTCCGTCGCGCACCACAGGATGATCGTCCGCCAGGATCACTCGAATCTTCTTCTGCATCACCGCCGCCATCTGTACCTCTACGCTGCTTTGCGCTTCTGCATGCGTACGCTCACGCGGGTGCCGGCGCCCGGCCGGCTCTCGATCCGCCATTCGCCGCCGATGTCGCCGGCTCGCTGGCGCATACTGCTCAGACCGAAACCGTGGCGCTCGGAGCGCTCGGGGCTCTGCTCCATGCCGCGCCCGTCGTCTTCCACGCTCATGACCCAATGGGTGTCTTCGTCCGACATGGTGATGCGGATGGTGCGCGGGCGGGCATGTCGCACGGCGTTGCTGACCGCTTCCTGGGCGATGCGCAGCAGCTCATGCTCGTGTTCCGGCTTGAGCCCGGTACTGATGCCGCCGCCCTCGAATGCGCAGGTCACGCCGCCCGGTACGGTGGAGCGTTCAGCGAGCTGACGAAGCGCGAGCTCCAGGCCTGCGCGACGCGTCTGATCGAGCCTGAGCGCCATCACCGAGCGGCGCGCGTCCGCCAGCCCATCGCGCGCCAGGTCGCGGATGCGCTGCAGCGTGATCGCCAGGCTCGAGCTCTTGTTCTTGCAGGGGGGGGCTTCCTCCACCGCGCCGAGCTGCATGAGGATGCCCGTGAACGCCTGCGCCAGACCGTCGTGAATCTCCTGGCCGATGCGGGCGCGCTCGACCAGTACCGCGGCCTCCTTCGCCTGGTACGCGAGGCGCGTCAGCTGTACGGCGAGTGTTGCCTGCTGGGCGAGTGCCACCAGCAGCTCACTGTGCGGCACGTCCTCGGCGTTGCGCCGGAAGCGCAGGATCAGAAAGCCCACGTTGCGTGAGCCGAACACGAGGGGATAGATCACCTTGCCAATGTGGCCCTCGCGCTGGTCGAAAGCCAGCATGCCGGGCCAGAATTCCTGGTGCTGCTGCGCGACGTCGAGGTACATGGGCTCGTGGGGCTGGCCGAAGCGGTTGCCGAAGGGCGAGCCGGTGGACACGCTGATCGGGTAAGGGGGTTCCTCGAGCCTGCCTTCACGCACATGCGCGGCGATCCGCCATTCCTGCAGACTGTCGCGCGAGACCACCACCGCGCCGGAATCCGCATCGAACTGGCGCACGGCCTCGAGCAGCAGGTGGCCGAGAAAACTGTTGAGGTCGGGCTCGCTCGCCAGGCGCTCGAGGTTGCTGCGAATCACAACGTTGGCCTTGGCGAGCTCCGCCGCACGCTCCTCCGCGGCGCGCTCGCGCTCGCGCCGCATGTCGTCGAGGAGCCGTTGGCGGTGCAACGCCGCCCCGATCACGCTGGCGGCTGTCTCGAGCGCGGCGAGCTCGGCTGATGCGATGGCGCGGTGCTGGCGGGTGTTGTCGAGACCGATGACCCCGATGAACTCACCGGCAACCATGATAGGCACCACGGCCTTGCTCTGAGTGCCGATGCCCTCGAAGCGGGTGATCGAGGTGCAGCCGTTGACGCCATCACCGGCGTTCAGGCACACGCTTCGGCCGGCGCGCAGCTCCGCCGACACCGCGGCGATTTCACGCTCGTCACAGGCGTGAGCCTCTGCATCGTCGATGTGTGGCGGCACGCCCTCGGCCGTCCATTCCCCCGCCACCACCAGGAGCGGTTCGCCCTCGGGGCCGCATTTGGCCAGCATGACGTTCACGCGATCGACGTGCGCGGCCTCGCCGATCAGGCGCAGAACCTCGGGAATTGCGCCATTGACGTCCGGCGCCTCCAGAAGCATGCGGCTCGCCTTGGCGGAAGCCGCAAGCAGGGCCTCCTGGCGGTGCAAGGATTCGTTGACCTGGCTCAGCTCCTCGACGCAGGGAATGATGTCCCCCGGCGAGGCCAGGCGGGGGCGTAAAGCCGATTCGGCCGTAGTGGCGCTCATGAGCTTCGTCCATCCCTCCAGTTCAAAGGTGGGTACCGCCTCCGGCAGCCTGCCGGCCGAAAA
>JAJZVF010000224.1 GCA_021845825.1 Pseudomonadota bacterium
CGGAGCCGGGCATCGCGCCCGGCTCAGCGCGGCGGCACGCAAGCCGGCGCACCGTTTCTCGGCCGCTCGCCGCCCGCGGCGGGCGGCCACGACCGCCTCCCGCGCCCGTTCTCAAGCACGGCCGGCACCTGCCGCCGTGATCGGCCTGCCGTGGAGCGTCGCGCGCCGACCCATTTGCGCCCACCCGCACGGTGCGCCTTGCGCGGCCCGGCGCCGCCTCGGTACAGTGCCGCGTCCCGGAGAGATCGCCCCACCCCATCGTGATCGCACTGCTCGCCGCCGCAGGCCTGGGCCTCGACTGGCTCCTCGGCGAGCCGGCCCGCTGGCATCCGCTGGCGCTCTTCGGCGCCTACGCGCGCCGGATCGAGCTGACCGTGCAGCCGCAGGCGGCCGGCTCGGCCCTCTGGGCACGGGCCTTTGGAGTACTGGCGCTCGTTGTGGCGGTTGCGCCCTGGGTGCTCCTGTGCGCCCGGGTGGCGGGGCTGCGATGGATCGGTCCGGTCTGGGATGTTGCGATTCTTTACCTCGCCATCGGGCACCGGAGCCTGCACGAGCACGCACGGCGGGTGCGCAATGCGCTCGCGCGCGGCGACCTCGAACACGCCCGCCGCGATGTCGGCATGATGGTGAGCCGGGATACGGCCGACATGGACATCACGCGCATCAGCGCGGCGGCCGTCGAATCGGTACTGGAGAACGGCAATGACGCCGTGTTCGGCGCTCTCTTCTGGTTCGTGGTGGCGGGGGCGCCCGGAGCGCTCGCCTATCGCCTGGTCAATACGCTGGATGCCATGTGGGGCTACCGTACGGCACGCTACCTGCACTTCGGCTGGGCGGCGGCGCGACTGGATGACGTGATGAACTTCGTCCCGGCGCGGCTGACGGCGCTCACGTACGCTGTGGTCGGCCGAGGTCAACGCGCGTTGCACTGCTGGCGCTCGCAGGCTCCCCTTTGGGACAGTCCCAATGCCGGCCCCGTCATGGCCGCCGGCGCCGGCGCCCTGGGGGTGAGCCTGGGCGGAGGCGCTTTCTACGCAGGCGAATGGCACGAGCGCGCCGCGCTCGGGGAGGGCGCGCCGGCGGGTCCCGAGGACATCACCCGCGCCCTGCGGCTGGTGGGGCGCTCGGTGCTGCTGTGGCTGGCGGTCATCGCCGTCGCGAGCGCACTGTTCACCGGATTGAAGGCCATCGGACATGCTTGAGCACGGCGGACTGCTGCGCCGGGCCAGCGCGCGCTACGGCATCGCCCTCGAGCGTTGGCTCGATCTGTCGACGGGGATCAATCCCCGGTCGTGGACGGGGGAGCCGCCGCCGAGGGAGGCGTGGCGCCGGTTGCCGGAGGACGAGGACGAGCTTGCGCAAGCCGCACGGGAATACTATGGCGCCCCCGATGTGCTGCCGACGGCGGGTTCCCAGGCCGCGATCCTCAACCTGCCGCGCCTGCGCCCGCCGTGCCGCGTGGGGGTGTTGACCCCCGGCTATGCCGAGCACACGGCGGGCTGG
Organism: Pseudomonadota bacterium; assembly: GCA_021845825.1. Taxonomy (GTDB): domain Bacteria; phylum Pseudomonadota; class Gammaproteobacteria; order Steroidobacterales; family Steroidobacteraceae; genus 13-2-20CM-66-19. The sequence continues at coordinate 1,504 of JAJZVF010000224.1, forward strand.
CGCGCAGCCGGCCACACCGTCGTGCCCGTCGCCCCGGCGGAATGCGCCGCCGCCGCGCTCGACGTGCTGGTGCTCATCAATCCCAACAATCCGACCGGCCACCGCTTCACTCGCGCCGAGCTTCTCGGCTGGCATCGGCAGCTCGGCGCGCGCGGCGGCTGGCTGGTGATCGATGAAGCCTTTGCGGACACCGATCCGAAGGACAGCCTGGCCGCCGAGACGCAGCGCGAGGGCCTCGTGGTGCTCAGGTCCCTCGGCAAGTTCTTCGGCCTCGCCGGCGCCCGGGTCGGGTTCGTGCTGGCGGCCGAGGCGCTGCGCCGCAGGCTCGCGCAGCAGCTCGGCCCCTGGACGGTCGCGGGCCCCTCGCGTGCCGTCGCGATCCAGGCATTGCGGGACCGGCCCTGGCAGGCCGAGACACGGCGGCGGCTGCGCGCCGCGGCCGAGCGGCTCGCCGCACTGCTGCACGGGTGCGCGCTCGAGCCGGCCGGCGGCTGCGATCTGTTCCAATGGGTGCCGACGCCGCACGCCCCGCTCATCCACGAGCACCTCGCCCGCAACGGCATCCTTTGCCGCCTGTTCGAGAGCCCCGCGGCCCTGCGCTTCGGCCTGCCGGGGACCGAGGAGGACTGGGAGCGCCTGCAGACGGCCCTGCGCCGCGCGCCGCGCGCCGGGTGTGCATGAGCGCCCGCACCCTCATGATCCAGGGCACGACCTCCGATGCCGGCAAGAGCACGCTGGTGGCGGGACTGTGCCGCATCCTGCGGCAGCGCGGCGTGCGCGTGGCGCCCTTCAAGCCGCAGAACATGGCGTTGAACAGCGCTGTCGGCGCCGATGGCGGAGAGCTCGGCCGTGCGCAGGCGCTGCAGGCGCAGGCAGCCGGCATTGCGCCCACGGTGGACCTCAACCCGGTGCTGCTCAAGCCGAGCAGCGACCGGCGCGCCCAGGTGATCATCCACGGCCGGCCGATCGGCGACATGGACGCCGCCGAGTTCCACCGCTTCAAGCCCCAGGCCTTCGCGGCGGTGCTCGCCTCCTACCGCAGGCTCCGGGAGACCTACGATGCCATCATCGTCGAGGGCGCGGGCTCGCCGGCGGAAATCAATCTGCGCGCAGGCGACATCGCCAATATGGGATTTGCCGAGGCGGTCGACTGCCCGGTCGCGCTGGTGGCTGACATCGAGCGCGGGGGGGTGTTCGCGCACATCGCCGGCACGCTCTCCCTGCTGAGCGAGAGCGAGCGCGCCCGGATGACCGGCTTTCTCATCAACCGCTTCCGCGGCGATGCGCAGCTGCTCGAGCCGGGCCTTGCCTGGCTCACCCGCCACACCGGCAAGCCCTCCCTCGGGGTGCTGCCCTACCTCCCCGATCTCACCCTCGACGCGGAGGACAGCCTGAGCCGCCTGTCGCCCGCCGCCGCGCTCGGCCCGTCCGACCCGGCGAGGCTGCGCGTCATCGTTCCGCTGACACCGAAGATCTGCAACCACACCGACTTCGAGCCGCTCGCCTCGCACCCGCAGGTCGAGCTGTGTTATGTCGCTCGGGAGCCGCCCCCGCCCGCGGATCTGCTGATCCTGCCGGGCTCGAAAGCGGTGCGGCCCGATCTTGACTGGCTGCGCGAGTGCGGCTGGCCGGCGTACATCGAGCGGCACCTGCGCTACGGCGGGCGGGTGATGGGCATATGCGGCGGGCTGCAGATGCTCGGGCGGCGCATTGCCGACCCCGAGGGCCTCGAGGGCGCGGCCGGCGAGAGCGCCGGACTCGGCTGGCTCGATCTGACGACCACGCTCTTGCCCGGCAAGCGCCTGTGCAATGTGTCCGGCCGGCTGACGTTCGCCGAGGCGTCCGTGCGCGGCTACGAGATCCACATGGGCCGCAGCTGCGGCCCGGCGCTCGAGCGGCCCGCCGTACGGCTCGAGGACGGAGCGCCCGATGGCGCACTGTCGGCCGACGGGCGGATCCTCGCCACCTACTTGCACGGCCTGTTCGAGGAGCCCGCGGCCTGCGCGGCGCTGTTGCGCTGGGCGGGCCTGAGTGCGCCGCAGCCGGTCGATCACGCCGCGCGGCGCGAGCGGATGCTCGATCGCCTGGCGAAGGCCATCGAAACCTCCTGCGATCTCGAGCGACTCATCGCGCCGCTCGCCTGAGCGGCCCTTCGGTTGCGGCGCCTACTTCGAGGCCGCGTGGTACTCGCGACGGATGCGCGCAAGATCCGCGGCCGGCTTCGGATACTTCAGGCCGAGCCCCTCCAGGTGCTCGACCACGATGCGCGCCACGGC
>JAJZVF010000034.1 GCA_021845825.1 Pseudomonadota bacterium
TGATGTGGCCGGTCCCGGCGGCCGCCTGCGCGCGTGACGCCAGATCGCGCGGCGCGCCCATTTCGGTCGTGATCGCCTCGGCCATTTCCCCATGGCGGCGCTCGTAGATCGCGAGCAATCGCTGCATGAGTTCCAGGCGGCTCGCCAGAGGCACAGCGGCCCAGCCGGCGAACGCGCCACGGGCCGCGGCCACCGCCCGATCGGCGTCGGCTATGCCGCCCATCAGGATCTGCGCGACTGGCTGCTCGGTCGCCGGATTGATGACGGCGAATCGGCCGGCGTCCCCCACGGGTGCGACAAAGCGGCCATCGATGTAGTGCTGCAGGGTCTTCACGATATCACTCCAGGTTCTGCCGCCGGCAACCAGTCGGGCGGTAGCGGGTTTGCCGCGGGGTATGGCCAGCCTCACCGAGCGTTCCCGCGATGGGCCGCTCAGCGTATCGCAGCTGGGCCCCGGAGTGAAAGCCGCCGTGACTGCGCCCACCGCCGACGGCTCGCACAGCCGTTTTATCGTGTCGAATAAAATAATTGACTTGTCCGGGCATTTTTCCCGGCGCTAGCCTGAGGAGCATCGTCCCAGCCAGATTCTGCGCGGCAGGCCTGCCGCTTTGGTCCTTCGGAGGTTCGCACGTGGTCAGCACCCGCATCGGCTTCATTGGGCTCGGCAACGTCGGTGCCAGTCTCGCCGGTAACCTCTTGCGCAACGGTGTCGATCTGACCGTCCGCGACCTCAACGAGCAGGTCGTTGCCGACTTCGTGGCCCGCGGCGCCAAGGCGGCTGCCTCGCCCAAGGCGATGGCCGAGCAGGTCGACGTGGTCATCACGTGCCTGCCGTCGCCGGCCGCAACTGCGGCGGTCATGGAAGGCGCCGATGGAATCCTGGCCGGTCTTGCGGCAGGCAAGATCTGGCTGGAAATGTCGACCACCGACGAGGCAGAGGTCCGTAGACTTGCGCCGCTCGTCGAGGCCAGGGGTGCCCTAGCGATGGACTGTCCGGTGTCGGGCGGCTGCCACCGGGCGGCGAGCGGCAACATCTCGATCTTTGCCGGCGGCACGCGCGAGGCGTTCGAGCGGGCGTTGCCGCTGCTGAAGATTCTCGGCAGCCGGATCCTGCACACCGGCCCCCTAGGCTCCGCCTCGGTCCTCAAGGTGATGACGAATTTCCTGTGCACGGCGCACCTGGTGGCACTCACCGAGGCCCTGACGACGATGCAAGTGCTCGGCATGGACATGAACACCGTGTATGAGGCAATCCGCATCTCATCGGGCAATTCCTTCGTCCACGAGACCGAGTCGCAGGTGATCCTCAATGGCAGTCGCGACATCAGCTTCACCATGGATCTCGTCATCAAGGATGTCGGCCTGTTCGATGAGATTGCGCGCGAGCGGCGCGTACCGCTCGAACTGTCCCCGCTCATTCTTGACATTTTCAAGGACGGCGCCCGACGCTACGGGCCGCGCGAGCTGTCGGACAACATCATCCGCAGGCTCGAGGAAGCCTGTTCGGTACGCGTGCTGGGCAGCGGCTTCCCGGCGAAGATGGTGGATGACGGACCCAAAGAGCCCGGCTATGAGGTCGTGCCGCGCGGCCGAGCCCGGCAGCCCGCCTGAGCTACGCGGACGCTCAGGCGCTCAGGTGCCCCGCAGTCAGAAAGTCGATGAAGGCGCAGACCCGCGGCATGTCGCGGACTTCGCGGCGACAGATGAGACCCCAGCTGCCGGGGCAGCGCACCTGATGAGCCACCGGGCGAACGAGCCGTCCGCAGGCGAGCTCCGCGTCGACGAACGGGCCATTGACCAGCGCAACACCGCTCCCATTGAGGGCGAACTCGAGCGCGAGCGCGAGCGTGTCCACGGCCAACTGGGACCTCGGCTGATACGCGACGCCCGCCGCCTCGAACCACAGATCCCACTGACGTGCTTCGGAGTAGATGACCACCAGCGGGAGCGCCAGGAGGTCTTTGGGCTCCGGACGCTCGCCGAGTTTCGCGCGCAGCGCTGGGCTGCACACCGGGTACAGCCGATAGTCGAACAAGGGCACCCAGCAATACTCGGTCCCCGGCTCGCTGTCCCGATATACGAGCCCGACGTCGGCCAGCGAGTCATCGAATTCCCAGTCGACGGCACAGGTCGAGAGCAGCAGCTTTATGCCCGGATGGGCAGCCAGGAAAGCCGGCATGCGCGGCGAGAGCCAGCGCAGCGAGGCTGTCACATACGTCTGTACGCGCAGCGGACGTTCCAAGCGAACGCTGCGGATGGTCTCGGCGCCCTGGATCAGCAGCTCCAGCGCCCTGCGGGCGTAACCGTAAAACACCCGTCCTTCGGGCGTCGGGACAATGTTGCGGCCTTCGCGGGTGAACAGTGCGACGCCGAAATCCTCCTCGAGCAGTTGGATCTGATAGCTCACCGCAGGGTGGGTCAGACACAGCTCTTCGGCGGCTTCCCTCACACTCTGCCGTCGAGTCGTCGCCTCGAAGCCCTTGAGGGCATTGAGCGGGGGAAGCTTGCGCAGATCAATCTTGCCGGACAAGAACCCTCCTCCCGGGGTGCACCCCCGAATGACGCGCAGTCGCTCGTCGGCCAGGGCGACATGCTAGCGCAGCGGCCGAGGCCGTTGCAGCGGCAGCGCGCGAACGAGCCGAGGTACCCGATGGCCATTGCCGGGGAAGCGCGCCCGGGAGGCGGCGACCCCGCCGAGCCGACCCGACCGCCCGTCACATCCTCCCTGCCACCCTGGAACATCCACCCGCCGCCGGCCGGCGTGCGCCAATCCGGATCCTCGCCATGACAAACGAAACCGGCGTCCTCGAATGGCACGCCCGCGCCAAAGCCCTGCGCTATGCAACCGGTCACTTCATCGACGGCGAGCACGTTCAGGCATTAGCCGGGGGCCGCTTTACGGTGGTCAACCCCGCCACGCTCGAGCCGCTGTGCGAGGTGGCCGCGGGGACCAGCGCCGACGTCGACCGAGCGGTCGCCTCCGCACGGCGCGCGTTCGCCAGCGGCATCTGGCGCCGCATGGCGCCGCGCGAGCGGCTTGCAATACTGTCGCGTTACGGGCAGCTGATACAGAGCCGGGCCGAACGCTTTGCGCTGCTCGATACGCTGTGCATGGGCAAGCCGATCCGCGACATGCTATCGATCGATGTGCCGCAGGCGGCGCAGACTTTTACATACTTCGCCGAGCTGTGCGACAAGGTCGACGGCGCCGTTACGGCCACTTCGCCCGAAGCGTTTCACTATATCCTGCGTGAGCCGCTCGGGGTGGTCGGCTGCATCGTCCCGTGGAACTACCCGCTGTTGATCGCCGCCTGGAAGGTGGCACCGGCGCTCGCGGCCGGCAACTCCGTGATATTGAAGCCCGCCGAGCAGGCGCCGCTGTCGGCGCTGGCATTGGCCGAGCTGTTCATCGAGGCCGGCGGTCCGCCCGGGGTATTCAATGTCGTCAACGGTCTTGGGGAGACTGCCGGCGCGTCGCTTGCGTTGCACGCCGACGTCAACAAGATCGCCTTCACCGGCTCGACGGAGATAGGCAAGCTCATGCTGAGCTACGCCGGTCAGTCAAACATGAAGCGAGTCAGCCTGGAGTGCGGCGGCAAATCGCCGCAGATTTTCCTCGCTGATCTTGAGGACCTCGATCGGGCCGTCACCTACGCGATCAACGGGATCTTCGCCAACATGGGCGAGGTGTGCAACGCCGGCTCGCGGCTGCTGATCGACAAGCCCATCGCCGCGGCGTTTGTTGCCCGCTTCGTCGAACTCGGCCGTGACGCCTACCGTCCGGGGGATCCGCTCGATCCGCGCACGAATCTCGGCCCGCTCGTGACCGCGGCCCACCGCGCGCGTGTCGTCTCGTACATCGAGCGCGGCCGCCAGGAAGGCGCACGCGTCGAATTCGGCGCGGACGTGCCCGCCCTGCCCGGGAGCTACGTCAACCCGACGCTGTTCTCCAGGGTGAGCAATCAAATGACGATCGCGCGCGAGGAGATCTTCGGACCGGTAGCGGCCGCCATCGAGGTCGATGGCCTGCAAGAGGCGCTCGAAATCGCCAACGACTCCAAGTACGGCCTCGCCGCATCGGTATGGACCCGCGACCTGCGCAGCGCCCACATGGCGGTGCGCGACCTCGAGGCGGGCGTCATCTGGGTCAACTGCTTCGATCACGGCGACATGACCCAGCCCTTCGGCGGCTACAAGCAGTCGGGCCAGGGCCGCGACAAGGGCCTGGAGAGCCTGCTCGCCTACACGCAAACGAAGTCTGCGTGGATCCATCTGGGGTGAAGCAGTGCTGTGCTCTGCAGTCGAGCCGGCGGTCGGTCGATCAATTCCGGGGTGCACCGTGTCCGTTGATTCGGTCACGTGCCGCCGTTCCGGCCGGCTGATCCGGCGGCCGGGCGCAGCGCCTCTCTCGAGCCGTTACGCGTGGCGCGCGGCCCATGGTTCCGTCGGAGGCGAGCCTGAGCGGCACCGCCGGTGTTCGCATGGGCAAAGGCATCGGTCCATGACTCAAAAGGCGCCGCTCGTGCGCTTGGGGTGCCTCGGCGCACCGGTCCCCCGCAGAAGGGGAAGGCTGACCCGATGAACAAGACGATCGATCGGCGCTGGCTGCCACTTAACGCACTGCGAGCTTTTGAGGGCGTCGCCAGGCACGGCAGCTTTACGGGCGCCGCACACACGCTATTGATCTCGCAAAGCTCCCTTTCGCAGCACGTAATCTCGCTTGAACGACTGATCGGCGTACAGCTGTTCGAGCGCGGGCCGCACGGGGTGACGCTCACCACGGCCGGCCGGCACCTGGTGGCGGCGGTGAGCAAGTCCCTCGACCGTCTCCAGTACGCAATCGACGACATCCGTCATGAAGGCGCGCCGGCTCGGCGCACCCTGCGCGTGCACATGCCGGCAAGCGTCGCGGTGCATCTGGGCATACCGATGCTGCGCGACTTCCGGCGCAGGAGTGCGGAGCTCGACATAGAGCTGGTGAGCTATCCGGGGAACGGCCCGCCCGTCGGGGATGTCGATTTGGCGGTCGTTTACGCGCGTCCGTCGGTCAGCGAACTCGTGGCGGACCTGCTTTGGCCGGTGCGCCTGCGGATACTGTGCCATCCGCAGATCGCCGCGCGGAACCGGGGCAAATGTCTGGCCGATTTCATCGACGCCAATGAACTCATTCACGTCCGCCACGATGGCGCCTCGAGGCACGAGGCTTGGTGCCATTTTGTGCAGCGTAACGGCTTGGGTGGTCTCTCGGTCAAGCGCGGACTGGTATTCGACTCCGCCGCCCTCGCCGTACAGTACCTCGCCGGCGGCCAGGGTATCTCACTGGTCGATCCGCGGCTCTTCGCCGACGAGATATGCGCCGGGCGGCTGGTGAGTCCGTTTACCGCGGAACTCGATACCGGCTACGACTATTATCTCGTGACACATTCGGAGGGGTTATCCGACACGGCGATCGCACTGTTGCGCTCCTGGCTGATCGAACGGTTTGCGCAGGCGCCGGTGGCGGGTAAATCCGCATTTGATCGCGACTTCCCGCGCCGCGCCGTGGGTGACGATGCGTGAAAAGTAGCCGGCGGATGCCGTGCCTGGCCGAGAGCGAGAAGCGGCCGTATCATGACCCACACCGTCTTCGAGCCGATCGCCCGCGAAGTCGTGACTCACGTGTAAAGGGCGCGGCGAGGCGTTGACCCAGGCGATATGGCCCGCAGCACGTTCCTCGAGAAGCGCTCGATCGACTATGTGCCGCTTGCCGAGCGGCACGGCAAGGTCTGGCATCTTTGGCCCGTGTGGTTCTCGGGCAACGCGCAACTCGCGACGGTTGCGGTCGGAGTGCTCGGCATCGCCCTCGGCGGCAATCTCCTGTGGACGGCACTGGCCGTGGCGGCCGGCTGTGCGGTCGGCACCTTTTTCATGGCGTTCCACTCGGCACAAGGCCCGCAGCTCGGGCTCCCGCAGATGATCCAGTCGCGGCCGCAGTTCGGCTACGTGGGGGCGTTGCTCGTGTGGGCATTCGCCCTGGTGACCTACATCGGCTACAACGCCTTCAATCAGGTGCTCGCCGTGCAGGCGCTGCACCAGCTCGCCGGCTCCGTCGCCGCGGACTCCCCGGCGGCCATCATCGGTTTCGCGGCGCTCGCCACCGGTATCGCCGCAATCGGCTACGACTCCATCCACCTCGCGCAGCGCACCGTCGCCTTCCTCATGATCGCGGTGCTGACCGTCGTCACGGCAAGCGCGCTCTTTTTGCTGAGGATCCCGAGCGTCGAATGGTCCTGGAGCGGCTTTCGCCTGATGCCGTTTCTCACCGAGATGCTGGCGGCCGCGACCTACCAGATCACCTGGTCCATCTACGTCTCGGATTACTCCCGCTATCTGCCGCGGGACGTCGGCGTGCGCGCCTCATTCTGGTGGACCTACCTCGGGGCCTTCGTCGGCGGCGCGTGGATGATGCTGCTGGGAAGCGTCGCGGCCGCGACCTTCCCTCGGCTCGATGTGCCGGCGGCGCTCGAGCGCACCGCCAACGGCCTTCTTCCCGGCCTCGGCACGGTACTGCTGGTCGGCGCGCTCCTCGGCCTGCTCACCATGACGGCGCTCAACTTCTACGGCGCATCGCTGACGCTGCTCAGCGTCTGGGACACTTTCAAGCCCTTGAGGAGCAGCATCGGCAAGCGCGCCGCGAGTCTCACGATCGCGGCCGTGCTGGCGACCGCGATCGCTCTCGATTCCTCGAGCGATTTCCTGCGCCGCTTCGCGGACATGCTGGCGGTGTTCCTGTACCTGTTTACGCCCTGGACGGCGATCAACCTGGTGGACTTCTACCTGGTGCGCAAAGGACATTACTCCGTGCGCGAGATCTTCAATCCCCGCGGCATGTACGGACGCTGGAACTGGCGGGGCCTGCTCGCCTACTGTGCGGGCTTCGCGGCCATGATCCCGTTCTTCAGCACCGGTCTGTACACCGGGCCCATCGCCCGCCGGCTTGGCGGTGTCGACCTGTCGATGCTGATCGGTTTGCCGGTGTCCGCGGGAATCTACCTGCTCGCCAGCCGGTCGCTCGACCTCGAGGCGGACCGGTGCGCGGCCGCGGCGGCGGACGTGGGGCTCGAGCCGCGGGCCGAGGCGACCGTTGCCGACGAGCCGGTTGCACAATCGCTGCCCGCCGGACTGCGGTCCACGCCCGGTTGAGCTTGAAATTCTAAGAAGCGCCGGAGCCGGGCCTCGTGGCCGGCGCGGCGGCGCTGCCGCTCAGGCGCGCAAGCGCGTGTTCTGCGGATCGTACAACGGCTCGCGGCCGACGGTCGCGCGGCGCCGTTCACCGAGGATCTCCACCTCGAGGATCTTACCCGGCACGGCAAGGTCCGCACGCAAGTAAGCGAGCGCAATGCTCTTGCCGAGCCGGTAGCCGAAGCCGCCGGAAGTCACGAGTCCCGCCATGGCGGGGCCGTCGTAGACGATGGAGACGGCCGCGGCGTCGGCATCCGCGGCATCGACGATGAGGGGTACGAAGCGCTCCCGCGGTCCGGCCGCCGCCTCGCGCTGGAGCGCCTCCTGGCCGATGAATCCGCCCGGCTTGTCGAGCTTGACGAAGCGATCGAGAGAAGCCATGAACGGCGTGTACTCGGTCGTCAGATCGGCCTTCCAGGCGCGGTAGCACTTCTCGAGCCTGAGGCTGTCCATCGCGTACAGGCCGAAGTCGCTGATTCCGAAGCGCTCACCGGCCTCCCAGATCAGATCGTAGACCGACGGCAGATGCTCGACCGGGATGTGCAGCTCCCAGCCGAGCTCACCGACGTAGTTGACCCGCAGCGCGCAGGCCTGCGTGTAACCGATGTCGATCATGCGCGCCGCGAGCCAGGGAAATGCCGCATTCGACAGATCGGCAGGCGTCAGGAGCGAGAGCAGCTCGCGCGAGCTCGGGCCGACAACCACCAACGAGCCGAAGCGCGCCGACAGATTCTCGAGCTGTACGTCGCGGCCCGCAGGCAGATGCTCGGTAAGCCAGTGTCCGTCGTGACGTTCGCCCGCCGCGGCGCTGATCAGCCAATAGCGCTCGGGCGCCAGCGCCGTCACCGTCATCTCGGTGACGATCCCGCCGTTCGGCGCGCAGAGGTAGTTGAGTGCACTGCGCCCGGGTGAGGGCACCGCGCCGGCGACCATGTGGTCGAGCCAGGCACGGGCCGCCGCGCCGCGGACCTCGAACTTCGTAAACCCGGGCAGGTCGAGGACCGCAACGCGCTCGGCAACCGCCCTGCACTCGCGGGCGACCGCGGCATGCCATGCAGGCCTCCTGAAGGAGGCTTCGGCGCCGCTCGGATCGGAGGGCTCTGGAAAATAGACCGCACGCTCCCAGCCCGCGCGTGCGCCGAAACGCGCCCCCTTCTCTTTGAGGCGATGGTAAAGGGGCGAGGTCTTGGCGGGCCGGCCCGCCGGACGCTCCTCGAGCGGATAGCCGATGGCGTATTCCTGCTGATAGGTCTCGATGGCCTTGGCGAGCGCGTACCGGTGATTGGCGAACTCGAGGTAGCGACGGGAGTCCAGCGGCCAGACATCCCACTGCGGCTGCCCGTTCACGACCCATTCGGCGATCGCCTTGCCGGCGCCGCCAGCCTGAGCGATGCCGAACGTGAACGCGCAGCAGTGGAAGAACCCGGGCAGTCCCGGGGCCGGCCCGATCAAGGGGTTGCCGTCCGGGGCATAGGGGATCGGGCCGTTGATCACCGTCTTGATGCCGACCGAGCCGAGGAGCGGGACGCGCTCACAGGCCGCCTCGATGTACTTCTCCAGCCTCCCGAGATCATCCTCGAACAACTGGTGCGCGAACTCCTCCGGCAGCCCATCGAGCCAGTGCGCGGTCGCCTGCCACTCGTACGGGCCGAGGAGCAGCCCGTGCCTTTCCTGGCGCAGATAGTAACTGACGTCCGGATCGCGCAGCAGCGGCAGGCGTGCCGCCCCGCGCGCGAGCAGCTCGGGAATATCCTCGGTCACGAGGTACTGGTGTGACATCGTTACGATCGGCAGGTACTGTCCGACCAGGGCGGCCACTTCGCCCCCGCGGTAGCCGGCTGCGTTGATGACCGCCGCGGCCTGGATCACGCCTCGGCTCGTCACCACGCGCCACTCGCCGGATGCGGTACGCTCGATCGCCGTGACCTTGGTGTTGCGGTAGATCTCTGCGCCCTGGTCGCGCGCGCCCTTGGCCAGGGCCTGGGTCATCTGCGCCGGATCGATATCGCCGTCGTACGGATCCCAAAGGCCTGCCAGCAGGCCGTCGGTCCGAATGAACGGATAGCGCGCCGCGATCTGCGCAGGACTCAGTATCTCGAATTCGGTGCCTTGTGCCCGCGCCTGTGCGGCAATGTGCCTGAACTCATCGAGCCGCTCGCGCGTATGCGCGAGCCGGATACTGCCGGTCACGTGGTAGTTGATGTCATAGCCGGTCAGCCGCGCAAGGTCCGTATACAGACGTGTCGTGTAGCGCTGCATCTTGAGCAGGTTCCACGACGTGGAGAAGGTGGGAACATTTCCGGCTGCGTGCCACGTGGAGCCGGCGGTGAGCTCATCACGTTCGACGAGAACCGCGTCGGTGACGCCCAGCCGAGTCAGGTGATAGAGGGCGCTGCAGCCGACGGCACCGCCGCCGATAATGACCACCTGCGCATGCGTCTTCATGATAGTGGGCTCTCCGCTTCGCCTGTTGAGTGCCGAGCGGCACGCCGCTCAGGCCCGGATCCGCTCGTTCTTCGGGTCGTACCAGGGCCCGAGCTGCACCTGGACCGGGTGGCGCTCGCAGGCGACCTCGACCTCCCAGCGGCCCTCGCTCAGCCAGTCCCCGCTCACCCCTTGCGGGCACTCTACGTAACCCATCCCGAGAGAACGGCCCAGGCGATGGCCGAAAGCCCCCGACTTGATCGAGCCGACGATGACGCCATCGCGCAGGATCGGCTCTTCGTGGTACAGGAGCGGAGCTGCGGCGTCCTCGATGAGCATCACCTGGACGAGACGCTTCGGCAGCACGCCTCGCTCGCGCTGGGCGATCAGCGCCTCGCGCCCGATGAAGCCGCCGGGTTTGTCCCAGGCCACCGTGAAACCGAGCCCCGCCTCGAGCGGCGTGTCCTCGTCGGCGATGTCATGGCTCCAGTGCCGGTAGCCTTTTTCGACGCGGCAGGCATCCATCGCATGATAACCGGCGTGCCTCAGATGGAAGGACTCCCCCGCGCCGAGCACCCGCTCGTAGACATCCAGGCAGTGCTCGGCCGACATGTACAGCTCCCAGCCGAGCTCGCCCACGTAGGTGATGCGGCTTGCGCGTACGCGCGCGTAGCCGATCTCGATCTCCCGCGAGCAACCGAAGGGGTGCGCAGCGTTCGACAGGTCGGCACCCGAGACCGACTCCAGCAGTCGGCGGCTGTCCGGTCCCATGACCCCGAGCATGGCGATGCCGGCGGTGACGTCGGTGGCCCAGCAGCGCAGGTCGCCGCCGGCTCCGATGTGCCGGCGCAGCCAGGCGAGATCGCGCGTCTGACAGATCGCCGCGGTGACCACCATGAACTCGTGCTCGGCGAGCCGCGTAATCGTCAGGTCAGCCTCGATACCGCCGCGGTCGTTGAGCCATTGGGTGTACACGATGCGCCCGGGCGCCACGTCAATGTCGGCGGTCGACAGCCGGTTAAGGAGCGCAACCGAATCCGGCCCCTGCACGAGAAATTTCGCGAACGAGCTCTGCTCGAAGAGCCCGACATGGTCGCGCACGGCCTGGCACTCGCCCCGGCAGGCCTCGAACCAGTTCTGGCGTCCGTAGGAGTACTCGTAGCGGGGGGTGGAGCCCGGCGCCGCGAACCAGTTCGGACGCTCCCAGCCGGCGGTCTCGCCCATGCACGCGCCGGCGGCAAGCAGCCGGTCGTGCAACGGGGTCCGGCGGGCATTGCGTGCGGTCTTGTACTGGTAGTAAGGCCAGTGCATGGCGTACAGCAGGCCCAGCGTCTCGACCGTACGGTCGTGCAGATACCGACGGTTCGCCTGAAAAGGCATGGCGCGACGCACGTCGACGTCGCACAGATCGAGCGGCGGTCGCCGATCGACGATCCATTGCGCAAGTACCTTGCCGACCCCGCCGCTCGCGGCGATGCCGACCGAATTGAAGCCGGCCGCGACAAACAGGTCGCGAACCTCCGGAGTTTCACCGAGGTAATAGCGGTCGTCGGGCGTGAAGCTCTCCGGTCCGTTGAAAAACAGCTGAATGCCGGTGGTCGCGAGCGCCGGCACCCGCCGCATGGCCGCCTCGAGGATCGGCTCGAAGTGCTCGTGATCCTCCGGCAGGGAGTCAAAGCAGAAATCCGGCGCAATGCCGTCCATACCCCAGGGCTTGGCAATGGGCTCAAAGCACCCCATCAGAATCTTGCCCGCGTCCTCCTTGTAGTACGCGCACTCGTCCTGCACCCGCAGCACAGGCAGATCCGGCGGAATGCCGGCGATCGGCTCGGTGACGATGTAGAAGTGCTCGGCGGCATGCAGCGGCACGGCTGCGCCCGCAGCCGCGGCGAGCCGGTGCGACCACATGCCGCCGCACAGCACCACAGTGTCCGCCCGGATCGCGCCCTCGAGCGTCTCGACGCCGAGCGCACGGCCCCGCTCGACGAGAATGCGTGACACGCCGGTGTGCTCGAAGAAGCGCGCGCCGCGCTGCTTCGCCCCTTTGGCGAGCGCGAGCGTCGTGTCGATCGGGTTGGTCTGCCCGTCCTTCGGCAGAAACACCCCGCCGACGACATCGCCCACCTCGAGCAGCGGCCAACGCGCGTGTATCTCGGCCGGTGACAACAGCTCGGTCGCCAGCCCGAAGGTCTTGCCCATCGACGCGCCGCGCTTGAGCTCCTCGAAACGCTCCGGCGTCTTGGCGAGGCTGATCGAGCCGTTCTGCTTGAACCCGGTCGCCTGGCCGGTCTCCGACTCTAGCGAATGAAAGAGATCGGCCGTGTACTTGGCGAGCTCGGTGAGGTTACGGGTCGCACGCAGCTGGCCGACCAGGCCGGCCGCGTGCCAGGTCGTGCCGCAGGTCAACTGCTTGCGCTCGAGCAGCACCACGTCGGTGACGCCGATCTTGGTGAGATGGTAGGCGACCGAGCAGCCGGCGACGCCGCCGCCGATGATGACCACGCTTGCCCGATCCGGTAGTGACATGAGGCGTCCTCGTACAGATACGTCGAACAATAGTTGCCGATGGCCCTTGCGGGCACGCAGCACTTGGCGCCGATCATCGGCGCAGAGCGAGCCTCGCCGCAGCCGAGCGCGGGCCGACGGCCCGCACGTTGCCGATACCCCGCTCCTCCAGGGTCGCGCGCACGGCGAATCGGCAACTTATGCGGCGGAGGCGCCGCCGGCGACCATGCCCGTGCGCGAGAGCTTCACGGGGAAGCGCGCACGGATCGAGCTGTCGAGCGCCTCGGATATGTGCGCCGGGTAGTGACCGGCGAGGATCTCCCTGACCTTGCGCGCCGCGCGCGCAACGATGTCGGTCGAGCCCTGTTCCGCCCACTCGTTCGGGCTCTTCCGATCGCCGACGGCCGGGTAAAGATACTCGGTCTGCATGAGCTGCAGCGTCTGCTCGCAGCCGAGGTAATGGCCTGGACCGTGCAGGCAGGTGTCCTTGATGGTCTGGAACGACAGCCGCTCCTCGTTGACCTCGATGCCCTTGATGGTCCGCTGCGTCATGCCGATGATGTCGTTGTCGATCACCAGGCTCTCGAGCGAGAACCCGAGCAGGCTCGCGTGCATCCCGGCCGACTCGTAGATCAGGTTGGCGCCGGCATTGCCGACGAGCGCGTGATTGAGCGCCTTCTCCGCACCGGCCTGTCCGTCGGCGATCTTCGAGTCGGTCATCCCCGAGGCCGTGCCGCCGGTCAGGTCGTAGAAGTGCGCCATCTGGGCGGAGGCGGCCGAGAGCAGCGCCTGCTCGGGACTGCCGCCGGACATCGCCCCGGTGCGCAGATCCGAGACGAAGCACCAGGTGCCGAAGATCGCCGGATGGCCCGGCCGGATCGCATTGACATATACGAGGCCGGCGAGGCACTCGGCGACTTCCTGGGCGAGCGCGCCGGCGAGGGCTGCCGGCGCCGTCGCGCCCGCCTGCCCGGCCGACAGCAGCAGCACCGGCATGCCGCCGCGGACGGCGACCTCCAGGCACCGGCAGGCGTCGGTCGCAAACTTCATCGGCGGCACGACAAAGCAGTTCGACTGGCTGACAAACGGCCGCGCGCGCCAGTTCTGCTCACCGCCGGCGATCGCATGCAGCATCTCGAGCGACGCGGCAAGGTGCTCGGGCTGCACCCAGCTGCTGCCGACGTGCTTGGTCGTGCTCGAAACCGCCGCATAGCAGGTATTGAAGTCCATCTCGAACGGATCGGGGATGTCCCGCGGCACGACTGCCCGCTGAAAGAAGTGGATATGCTCCATCACGTCCACCACGCGTCCGATATCGAACAGATCCCGGATCGTCGACTCCCGGTACGCGCCGTCGGCCCCGACCATGTTGACCGCCGCGCCCGCCGTGCCGAAGTAGGTGCGCTTGCCCCAGGGCTCGAGGTCGCGGTGCGGATCCTGCGCGTGCAGCACGAAGCGGCGCGCCGCTTTGGCGAGCGTATCCTCGACGAGCGCCTGCGGAAACAGCAGCCGATTGTGTTCGCTCACGGTGCAGCCCGCGCGCGTCAGGATCTCCACACCCGAGGGCGGCGCATCCGCGAGTCCGACCTCCGCCAACAACCGCAGCGCGGTGCGGTGGATTGCGAGCACGTCCGCCTCGCCGAGCGGCTGAAAACGACCGCCGGGCATGCCGGGCCGCACCGGCCGCAGGTGCTGCGGCAGCGGCCCCGACCGCAACGCCCGCCGCGCCTCGCGCCCGGAACGCCGAATATTCGTCTGACACTCGCTCACCATGCCCTCCAGGGGGAAACACCACCGTGATCCGTCCTTGCGCGCCTCCCGGGCCGCCCGCGCTTCGCCTGGGGCTTCCGCGGCGCCGCTCGTCCGCGCGGCTGAGCGAACCCGGCCGGATTCCGCATGCACACCGCACTCGCGCGCCGGCGAGTTTTATCAATCGATTTGCAGCCGCCCGACAGCCCGCGCGCGCATGAAAGCAGCACCTGCCGATGTTAAGCAGCTGGCAAATGGCGGACAAGCGATGTAAAAAGCCATACCTCATAAGCCAGGCTTATGCGAGAGTACCATGGCATCCCTCAAAGGCCTGCAGCTGAACTGGCTGCGCACATTCGCGTCGGTGGGACTGCATCTGAGCTTCTCGGCAGCGGCGGCGGAGCTGAACATGAGCCAGTCGGCCGTGAGCCAACAGATCCGGCTGCTCGAGCACAAGCTCGGTCGCAGGCTCTTCGTACGCGACCATCGCGCCATCGAGCTCACGCTCGCCGGCCGCGCCTATTTCGGCGTCGTGAGCCAGGCGCTGCGCCACATCGAGCAGGGGATGGAGGGAATATTCAACACCACCGCGGAGGGGGTGCTGGAGATCAGCGTCAATAATTCATTCGCCCAGCTGTGGCTGGCGCCGCGCTTCAAGCTCTTCACGACCCTGTACCCGCAAATTTCGGTGCGGGTGTACGGGGTGAACTGGGAGGCCGATGCCCCGCCGACAAGCGCGGAGCTGGAAATCCGCTACGGCCGCGGAACCTGGCCGGGATTCGAGGCTACCGAGCTGCTGGCGCGCAGAATGCGGCCGTATTGCTCACGGGCGCTTGCGGCCGAGGTGCTCAAGAACGGCGGACTGCACGACCTGACACTGATCGATGTCCTCGGCACTCCGGTCGGTTGGACCGAATGGCTCGCCGAGTGCGCCGATGAGCCGCCTCTTTCGCACACCAGGATTCCCGTCGACAGCTTCGCCATTGCGGCGGAAATGGCCGTCAGCGATGTGGGCATCTGTCTGTTGACCGAAGATCTGCTCAGCCGCTCCCGACTGCGGGACAATCTGTTCTCGCCGGTGCAGCGGAGCGTCGAGGATCAAGCCGGCTTCTATCTCCTGCGGCCCCGTGACAAGCCGATGTCCGGCGCCGCCCGCGCCTTCAGCGACTGGCTGCAGAGCGAGCGGCTGGCCCCGACCCTTTGAAAGGCATTGGCGCTGCGAGGGATCGCCGGGAGTTCCCTGCGGCGCCGCACGGTTGCAACCGCCGTCGCGGCGCCGTCGGCGCCGGTCGCTGACGGGCAGACGTGCCGCAGCGCCTCTGCCGGCGCTCGCCGGCGGCACGCACGCGGCGGCCCCGGAGTTGGCAAAGGCCGGCAGGATCTGTTTCAATGGCCCGGTTGAGACACACAAGACGCGCAAGCCGGCCACGAGTTCCTGGGGCGACCGATGTATGAAGCCGATGATACCGGGGTGACGGCGACGCCGGACGGCGCACGGACTGTTGCTCGGTCTGCCGACGACGGTTCGGCCGTCGCCGTCGTGTCCGCGCAGGCGCTCAGCCGCGCAACGGCTGCGAGGGCGCCGGCCGCACAGCGTTGGTACGTGGCCATCATGATGTGCCTCGTTTACACCCTGAGCATATGCGACCGGTACTCGATTTCCACGGTGCTCGAGCTGATCCGCCGGCAACTGCATCTTTCGGATGCCAATGTCGCATTTTTGACCGGGGGCTCGCTGGCGATCTTCTACGTGCTGTTTGGCTTTCCGCTTTCCTGGTTGATCGATCGCAAAAGCCGACGTGACATCATAGTCGGTTCGCTTGTAGGCTGGTCCGGGCTCACGGTCGCCACCGGCCTGGCGCGAAATTATACGCAGCTCCTCCTGGCACGCATCGGTGTGGGCGTGGGTGAAGCCGGCGGCACTCCGGGGGCAAACTCGCTGCTGTCGGACTACTTTGCACCCGAGCAGCGCTCGATGGCGTTGCAGGTGTTTTCGCTGGGCGCGGCGCTCGGCACGTGGCTCGGCTCGTCCCTCGCCGGCATCATCGCCTACTACTACAGCTGGCGCGGCATGTTTCTCGCCCTGGGCGCGCCGGGCATATTGGTCGGACTGCTCATCTGGCTGACGATCCGCGAGCCGCGCCGCGGGCGGCTGGATCGGCACGACAGCGCGGCGTCGGTGCCGCCGCTGCGCGCCATCATGCGCTTCATGTCGAGCCAGCGCGCAACGGTGCATTTGATCCTCGGCACGGGCGTTACGGCGCTGTGGGGCTGGGGCCTGCTGTGGTGGACGCCCGCGTTCCTCATGCGCGCTTACGGCCTCAATGTCGAACAAGCCGGGACGATGCTCGGGCGCGTTTACCTCATTGGCGGCGGTCTGTCCATGGTCGGCAGCACCTGGCTGCTCTCGCGGCCCTGGCTGACGGACCAGCGCCGCATACTGCGAGTGACCGGCGCGGCGATCGCGTTTGGCACCGTCGTGACCTGGTTCATCTATTCGACACATTCCTTGGCGCTGTTCAAGATTCTGCTCTGGTTGTTCATACCGACGGTGTATATGTATCTTGGGCCGAGCTTCGGGATTCTGAACAATCTTGCGCCGGCGAACATGAGAGCCATGTACTGCGCCGTGCTGCTGCTCGTGGCCAACGTGCTTAACCTCATGGTTGCGCCGCAAGTGGTCGGCTTCCTCAGCGACTCGTTTGCGCCCCGCGGGGTGCCCGACGCCGCCTCATTGAGGCTCGCGCTCCTGTGCCTGGTGCCGACCGGTTTCTGGGCTGCATGGCACTTTGTGATGGCCGGACGCTATCTTCGCAGGGACTTGCAGCGGCTCGCGCAGGCAAGGGATTTGCCCGCCGTGTCCGGCGGGGGCGCAGAGCGTCCGGGCGGGTAGCGCAAGCTGCGCGCACTTGGCGGCCGCACGCGCCGGATCCGTTATCCGCAAGCGTTGCCGGGAGTCGTCGCAGCAAGGCCCGGGTTAAAGAGCGCTCCAGGCGCCCATGTGCACTGGCTTGCCAGCCCCGAATTTAGTTTCTATCCTATGCTGCTTTGCATAGCCTTCTTGTGGTTCGAAACTCAATCCCGAGATCTCGAGCGGCGCACCAGCCCGGAACATCGCCCGCTCGTCAGCGCACGAGCAGCCATCTGACAGCGTCCATGAAGAAAGCCGGCTCCGCAAGAGGCGCGCCGTGGTTCGAAGTGCGCAGATCGCCCGTGCACGGCCTCGGCGCATTCGCGCTGCGACGCATCCGCACAGGCACGCGCATCATCGAGTATCTCGGCGAGCGGGTCACGCACCAGGAGGCCGACCGCCGTTACGAAGACAGGACGGACGGCGACGGTCACACTTTTCTCTTCGTCGTCGACTCGAGAACGGTGCTCGACGGCGGGGCGGGCGGCAACGACTCGCGCTTCATAAACCATTCCTGTGATCCCAACTGCGAATCGGTGATCGAAGGGAAGCGGGTGTTCATCGAGGCCATCCGCACCATCCAGCCCGGCGAGGAGCTGAGCTACGACTATCAGCTCGGCCGCGACGCGGACGACCCGCCCAACGTCGACGAGATTTATGCCTGCCGCTGCGGCCGTGACAATTGCCGCGGCAGTATGCTCTGGCCCCCGCAAAAGCCCGCGCCGCGCGCCAAAGAGCGCGTGCGCGTCGCGACGAAGCACGGCCGCGCAGCATCGGGCAAGCGCGCGGCGGCGGACAAAGAGCGCGCGAAGCGCCGCGCGCGCGACAACGTGCGCCGGCGCTGACCGCATGGGCGCGGCGACCCACGGCGAGCGCCGCGGCTGGACTGTGGCGGCCGTCATCGGCGCCCTCGGGGTCGTCTATGGCGACATCGGCACCAGCCCACTCTATGCGCTGGAGGAGACCCTGACAGAGGCGGGCCGCTTCAACCATCTGGCGGTGCTCGGCTCGCTGTCGCTCATCCTGTGGGCTCTCACCCTATCGGTCACCGTCAAGTACATCAGCATCATCATGCGCGCCGACAATGACGGCGAGGGCGGCATCCTCGCCATGTTTGCGCTGGCGCAGCGGCACTGTGTTCCCGGCAGCCTCTGGGCGCGCATGGTGGTGTGGCTGGCGCTGGCGGGCACGGCGTTCTTCTTCTGCGACTCGCTGATCACCCCGGCGATCTCGGTGCTGAGCGCGGTGGAAGGCGTGCAGGTGCTCGACCCGAGCTTCGTGCACGCCGTCATACCGATCACCCTCGGGGTCATTCTGGGCTTGTTCGCCTACCAGCGCCGCGGCACGGCCAGGGTCGGCGCCCTGTTCGGTCCTGTCATGATCGTGTGGTTCCTGGTCCTTGCGCTCACGGGCCTGGAGGCGATCCGCGCAGATCCCGTGGTCCTCTACGCAATCGATCCGCTCTACGGCATCGAGCTGCTCGCCCGCCGGCCGGAGGCCTCGTTCGGGGTCATCGGCGCGGTGTTTCTGGCGCTCACCGGCGGCGAGGCGCTCTATGCCGACATGGGCCATTTCGGCAAGCAGCCGGTGCGCATCGCATGGTTCATGCTCGTCTGGCCCGCACTGCTGCTCAACTACCTCGGCCAGGGGGCGCTGCAGCTGGCGCACGGCCGCTTAATTGCGCAGGCGCTTTACCGCATGGTATCCGCTTCGGCGTTGCCCTGGATGGTGATCCTGGCGACCGCGGCCACCGTCATCGCCTCGCAGGCGGTCATATCGGGGGCGTACTCCATGGCACGCCAGGCGGTGCAGCTCGATCTGCTGCCGCGCATCCGTGTGCTGCAGACCTCCGCCACCGCGCTCGGGCAGATCTACGTTCCGGCGGTCAACTGGCTGGTGTGCATCGCCGTCATCGGCTTCGTGGTGGGCTTCCGCTCCTCCGATGCACTTTCGGGCGCATATGGCTCGGCCGTGGTCGGCACGATGCTGATCACGACCGTTCTCGGCGCCTTCGTCGCACTCGATCAGTGGAACTGGCCGAAATGGCTCGTCGCCGTGGTGTTCGGCCTGCTGTTCGCGGTCGACGCCATATTCGTGCTGGGCAACATGACCAAGGTGCCGACGGGCGGATGGATCCCGCTCGCTCTGGCGGTCGTGCTGTTCGCCGTGTTCATCACCTGGCGCAGCGGGCGGATCGAGCTGCGCGCGGCGCTCGCCCGGCTGGCCATCCCGCGCAGCGAGCTGCCGAAGCTGCTCGCCGGCGCCAGGCGCGTGCCCGGCACCGCCGTGTTCCTCGCCAGCACGCCCGACCTCGTGCCTTTGGCGTTGGTCCGCAATCTCGAGCACAACCACGTCGTCCACGAGCGGCTCATCATTCTCAACATGGAAATCGTACGCTCGCCGCGCCAGGATCCGGCGCATCGTGTCGACATCGACGAGATGCTTCCCGGAGTCTACCTGGTGGCGGCGCGCTTCGGCTTCATGGAAACTCCCGACGTCGGGGAGGCGCTCAAGGCCTGCCGGACCCGCGGCCTGAAGGTTTTCATGGAAGACAGCTCATTCTTCGTCGGTCAGCACGTGGTGCGCGCCAGGAAGCTGCCGGGCTGGAGGGGTCTGCAGCGCAACCTCTTCGCGCGCATGCAGCGGCACAGTACCCAGGCGGCCGAGTTCTTCCGCATGCCCTCCCACGGCGTCGTGACGTTGAACACCGTGGTCGAGATCTAGCATGCGGCCCGGGTTGCTCTCCTGTGTGCGCTCGGCGCCATGCCGTGTGCTCGGCCGCACGCGATGAGCATCCTGCGCCAGCCTCTGGTCTCGCTCATCGTGGCCATGGCGGACAACGGCTGTATCGGCCGCGGCAACTGCCTGCCCTGGCGGCTCCCGGAGGACATGCGACGCTTCAGGGCCGTGACGCTCGGCAAGCCGGTGTTGATGGGCCGCAGAACATTCGAATCGATCGGCAGGCCGCTGCCGGGCCGGCGCAACCTGGTGCTGACGCGAGCGCGCGCATGGCGCGCCGAGGGTGTGCTGGCGGTGCATTCGCTGGGACAGGCGCTCGGCTGCGCCCGCGACGCCGAGGAGCTGGTCGGCATCGGCGGAGCGGAGGTCTACCGGCTGCTCATGCCGTTCGCGCGCCGCATCTACCTGACGCTGGTACATGCGGACATCGAGGGTGACACTTTCTTCCCGGCTCTCGATCCGACTCAATGGGCGGACGTCGAATGTCACCGGCGGCCGGCGGACGAGCGCAACTCCTACGCGCTCACTTTCATGATCCTGGAGCGCAAGAGCACCCCGCAGGCCCCCGGGGCGTACTGACCCGCGCCGCGGGCCGCTAGCCGATGGCCTTGGCCACCGCCGCGGCGAAATACGCGATGTTCTCGTGCCGCAGCCCGGCGATGTTGATGCGGCTGTCATCGGTCATGTACACGTGATGTTG
>JAJZVF010000225.1 GCA_021845825.1 Pseudomonadota bacterium
ATGCCCAAAGAGACGAGCCCGGGACGCGGGTCCGCGACGATCGAGATGGTGGCGGAGCGTGCCGGCGTCTCCTCCAAAACGGTCTCGCGTATCATCAACAACGAGCGCGGCGTGCGCGAGCAGACCCGCCAGCGGGTGCTCGCGGCGATCGAGCAGCTCGATTACCAGCCCAATCTCAATGCCCGCGGTCTCGCCGGCGACCGCTCCTTTCTCGTCGGGCTCTTCTACAACAGGCCCGGGGACTATCTGAGCGAATTCCAGACCGGCGCGGTGCAGCGCTGCCGCGACGCGGGCCTGCACATGATGGTCGAGCCGCTCGACACCGAGGATCCGGGACTCGCGCGCGACCTGAGCATGCTCGTGCGCCAGCTGCGCCTGGAAGGGGCGATTCTGCTGCCCCCGCTCAGCGATTACCCGGTGGTGCGCGACACCCTGGCGAAAGCGGGCATACCGCTCGTGCAGATCGCGCCCATCCACGAGCATCCGGACTGCCCGTCCGTCGACACCGACGACCGGGCCGCCGCGCGGCAGCTCGCCGCACAGCTCATCGAGCGCGGCCACCGCCGCATCGGCTTCATCCGCGGACGGCCCGATCACCGCGGCACCGAGCAGCGCTACCTGGGCTTTGCCGACGTGATGCACGCCCGCGGGCTGCCGATCGATCCTGCGCTCGTACAGACCGGCACCTTCGAATTCGCCGGCGGCCTCGAGTGCGCCCGCCGCATCCTCCACTCCCCCCATCCGCCGACCGCCATATTCGCCAGCAACGACGACATGGCGGCGGCGGCCATGTATGCCGCCAGACAAATGGGGCTGGCGCTGCCCGGGGAGCTGTCCATCGTCGGCTTCGACGATGCGCCCATCGCCACCATGCTGTGGCCGCAGCTCACCACCGTTCGCCAGCCCGTGCGGGCGATCGCCCGGATCTCGGTCGATCTGATCATCCAGCACAAGCCGCATCAGCATGGCTGGCCGCAGCCGGTGCCGCGCCCGCGCCTCGACCTCGAGCTCGTGCTGCGTGACTCCCTCGCCCGCGCGCCCCGAGCGCCGTGATCCTCACCGCCACGGCCCCTGAGGAGCGCTCACCCGGCATCACGCGCCGGCGCCGAAGAAGCTGTCGTGGGCATGCGCCGCGGCGACCTCGGCCGCAACGCTCTGCCGCAGGCGCTGCATGGCCGCCTGTGCATGCGCAAACGCCCGCGCATCGATCAACGGGTCGAGCGCCGCCGGACGGATGCCGAGACCGGCGAAGATATAGAACCAGGAGAGGTCGGTGAACAGCTCCCCGGGCCGGGGGCGGATGCGCCCCGTGCCGCGATACAACTCTATCCGTTGCGCCAGGCTGTCCGGCAGCCGCACCGCTCGCACATCGCGCCAGAACGGCGCATCGTCCCGACCGCTTCCCCAGTAGTGCAGGAGCAGGAAATCGCGAATGTGCGCGAGCTCCTCGAGCAGCTCTCTGTTGTATGCCTCGATGTTGGCCGGGTCGAACGCCCGGTCCGGAAAGTGATCGAGCAGATTGAACACGCCGTTGATCACCAGCTGGATGCTGGTCGACTCGAGCGGCTCGAGAAACCCAGAGGCGAGCCCGAGCGCCACGCAATTGCCGCTCCAGAGCCGCCGGCGATGCCCGGCGGTGAAGCGCAGGATGCGCGGCGGCGCGAGCGGCGCGCCGATCTGCCCGAGCAGATCGTCGCTCGCCGCGGTATCACTCAGGTGTGCGCTCGAGTACACGTAGCCGTTGCCGGCCCGGTGCTGCAGCGGGATACGCCACTGCCAACCCGCCGCCCGCGCGCGCGAGAGCGTGTACGGCGGCCGGGCCGCGCACAGCGCCGTCGCCGCAGCGACCGCCCGGTCGCAGGGCAACAGATCCCCCCAGTCCACGTAGCCGGTACCGAGCACCTGCTCGATAAGCACGCCGTGAAAGCCGCTGCAGTCGATGTACAGATCCGCGCCGAGGCGCCCCCCGTCCTCGAAGAGCAGACTCTCGATGAAGCCGTCGGCCCGCCGCGTCGCGCTCGCCACCGTGCGCTCGAGCCGCTGCACCCCGAGCTTGCCGGCCAACACTCGCAGAAAGCCGGCGACGCTCGCCGCATCGAAATGCAGGGCATAGCGCAAGCCGGCCGCCGCCCCCGGCGCGCGCGGGTCCGGAAAGCGGAACTTGCCGGCCTCGGCGAGCGCCGCGCAGAGGCTGTAGTCGGCTATGCCCGGCGCCAAGCCCTGCGCCGCCGCCCGCTGCCAGTAGTGATGGAACGGCCGACGGCCGATCGTCGCCCCGAACGTGCCGAATGGATGCCAGTAGTCCCGTCCGAGCCGGCTCCAGTCCCGATACAGGATCCCGAGCTTGTACGTCGCGCCGTTGGCGCGCACAAACTCCCGCTCGTCGATGCCGAGAAAGCGCAGCAGATCGATGAACGGCGGAATGGTCGCCTCGCCCACGCCGATCGGTCCGATCTGCCCCGACTCGATCACCGTGATCGCGGTGCCCGCCGGCAGGGCCCGCACCAGCATGCAGGCCGCGAGCCACCCCGCGGTCCCCCCGCCGACGATGGCGATCGTGCGAATGCACCCGCTCTCGCTCATGCCGGCCTCAGCTGCGCACGTGCAAGCCCGAGTAGCAGCGTCTGCCCCCGCTGTCGCAGGTGAGCGGCAGGTCGGGCCACCGCAGCGCATCGTAGGTCGCCGCGCGCGAATTCCCGGACACTGCCGGGAACGGCATGCTGTCGGTGTAATTGAGCGGCATGTTGAGGTTCAGCTGCGACTTCGGCAGCGTGTCATTGAGCGCCGGCAGAACGCCCGTGTACTGCTCGATGTGCTCCGTGGCGAGGGTGTTCGGGTTTACCACGTTCCGGGAAGCGGCGACCGCCTCAGCGCCTTGATTGTCAGCGCTGTCATTTTTACAACGCAAAACCTGCGCTTCGAGCGCCGCGGGCGCTTCTTTAGTGCGATGCGGCATGTCGATTCCCTCTTCGCGTAAGACCTCCAGCGGTCGATGAAATGTCGGCAAAGAGCAAGCGACTGCCTGGCGTCGCGCAAATTTGTTGTGCCCCTGCCACGAAGTGTCGTGCGTGGTCCCCGTGCCCCCTGAAAAATACGATACGCCCGCGCTCCAAATCGTGTCAAGCATGCGACAGAGGAGCCTTCGACCCGGCGCCCGGACAGGGCGCGGCGCCGTTTCCGCCCGCCTGCAGGCAAATGTAGGCCAGGGCGAGCGACAGCCTGCCGGCGCCGGCAATGCCGTACGGCGTCGCCCCACCGATACTCGAGGGTGTGCCGATGACGGATGGACCGGCTGCAGGTGCTCGGATCTCGTCCGGAAAATTCGCAGCGTACCCGCGGAAAGCTGTGGCAGCCGTGACCGGCGCCGACTTATGTCCTAAGCGGATCGGTAAGGTCAGGGCGTGCAATCGGGTGGATCGAGCGCTCGAGCGTCTTGCCGATTCTGCGGCCGGCACCCTCAAGGTCATACCGTGACTGAAGATTCAACCAAAGCTGTGCGGACGTGCCGAAGTACCGGGACAATCGCAAGGCCATCTCCGCCGAAACCGCTCGGCGCCCGCCGGTGGCTCAAGCGAGCAGCACTTCCACTCCCCGTCGTCGCAGTTCCTCGACAGCCTCGGCGGGCGCGGCCGAGTCGGTGATCAACATGTCGAGCTCCTCGACCTGGGCGATC
>JAJZVF010000035.1 GCA_021845825.1 Pseudomonadota bacterium
AGCGCCGCTGTACGTCCAGCGCCCTAGCCTGTGCGCCGCGCTCAGCTTGACGTCCCCGCTTTTGGTCGTGGTGATGCCACGAGCCATGACGAAGCCGATCTCTCCGTGAGTCGCCCACTTTGGGCGGGCCGGAGCCTGGCGGTGCGCGGCTCGAGGCTTGGCCCGAGCGGCCGGTGCCTTGCCCTGCGTTGCCGAAGAGGTGCCGGCAGCCGCCGAAGCAGCGCCGGCAATCGCCAAAGCGGCGGCAGCGAGCAGCACCACGCTCTCCATCCTCATCGATCGAGCCTCCGCAGCCGCTCCGCGGCCGCAGCAGAAAAAAAACTGGGAGGTTACACAAATCGGCGGTATGAGGAAACGGGCTCGCCGCAGCGGGCGAGCGGGTGGCCGTCGTCCGTGTGCGGGGTC
The DNA here is from genome assembly GCA_021845825.1 of Pseudomonadota bacterium. Lineage (GTDB taxonomy): Bacteria > Pseudomonadota > Gammaproteobacteria > Steroidobacterales > Steroidobacteraceae > 13-2-20CM-66-19. The sequence continues at coordinate 406 of JAJZVF010000035.1, forward strand.
ACGGCCGGCTGAACCCCCGCCACCGGCTTGCAGGCGTCCCCTGAGGAAGCCCCGTGCAGGCAATGCCGCGCTGCGGAACTTGTGCAGGCTGTGGCAGGTTTGGGGTATTGTATAGGCACCTTTGGGGGCGACCGGTTTCGACGCGGGTTGCGAACCTTCAGGGGCGTACCGAGGCGCAGTGCCCTCGTAAATCACGCTGCAAAACCATAGTTGCCAACGACGACAACTTCGCTCTCGCCGCCTAATCGCGGCTGACCTCCGACCGGTCCGTGCCTGTGCGGTCGACTCGGGGGACGCGCTCACAGGCTCGCGATCCGGCGTGCGACGGGCCGGATCGTCAAGAGTCACCGTCCGCTGGCGCTTCGTCTTCCCTGCCCCTCGGGTAGCGCGGCGCGAGAATCAAAGAGAGGGCTACGTACGTAGAGCCTGAAGTCTAGGGCTTGCGGACGGGGGTTCGATCAAGGGTCGCGCCGATCCGCGAGGGTCGGCTGAAAACGGAGCTCACATCGGTGAAACCTGCCGGCGCTTTTCATAGGAAGGGAAAGTGCCGTGGCAACGCCGAGGGGTGGGAAGAGGGCCAACCTCAGACCCGCCCTGTAGAGACTCATAGACCTTCCGGGGGCCCGCAGGGCCTTGGGAAGGCACTAGGATTCCGCCGGGCTGCCGGCGGGATAATACGCTCCGCATCCACGCCGGCAACGGTGCGGATGAAGGCATAGTCCAGGCCGCCGCGAAAGCGGTGGATACACTGTCCCCCCGCCTCCACCAATGGTGCCCGTGTCCCCGGCCGGATGGCCGGGGACACGGGCGGATGGCTCACAGGGTTTTTCGACGACCGATACGTCGACCTCCGCATCGGCACCAGGTGCCGCACCCAGCCGCCGGCGGCGGCTCCATGGGCATGCTGAACGGTACCCGGTCAGTACGCCCATTCGCGAAGTTGACTCTCCGCGCCGGCAATTGACGTCGATCCCATTCCTCGCCGATAAAGTGGTCTTTTTCTGGCACACCCACTGCCAAATGGGTTAGTCTGCCGCTACCCAATGGGTATCTCGTGCCGCGAGACCAACCTGTCTGCGTACGGCGACAGTTAGCTTGACAAGCTTGCCTGTCTCTGGACGACGACATTCAAGCGCCATCTTGCAACAAACAATGCATGCAGGTCCGACGGCACCGATGCTAGAAGCTAGGAAGATTGGTGTTATCTGTCCATCGAGCACAGCTGGCCTATTTGATTCTCCTGCTGATGACCTGCACGGCCGGCCGAGCCGCCGAGCCGGGCGCGCATCGCCCGCCCCCGCCCCCGCCGCCGCCCTTCAACTTCGACACCGTCAAGCGCCTGGCCGAAAGACGCGCCGCCGCCCCTTATCGCATCCGCTCCACGCCTCTGCCGCGCGCGCTCGTGCGGCTCTCGTACGCCGAGTATCGCCAGATCCGCTTCAGGCCCGAGGATGCGCTGTGGCGCGGCCAGTCGAGATTCCATGTCGAGTTCTATCACCGCGGCTTTGCGTTCACCCGGCAGGTGAAAATCTTCCAGGTGCTGCCCTCGGGCGTGCACCAGGTGCGCTACCGCCCTTCGATGTTCACGTTCGGCCGGGCGGTGCCGCCGATGCGGCTGCCGGATTACCTGGGGTTCGCGGGCTTCTCGGTGCGTTATCCGCTGAATGCACCGGCGCGGCAGGACCCGGTGATCGCCTTTCTCGGCGCGTCCTACTTCCGCGTCCTCGGCCGCAATCAGCTCTATGGCGTGACGGCCCGGGGCCTCGCCATCGATACCGCCACGGTCGGCGGCGAGCAGTTCCCCTATTTCACGGATTTCTGGCTCGTGCGCCCGGCCCCGCGCGCACGCGAGATGAAGCTCTACGCACTGCTCGAGAGTCGCAGCCTCACCGGAGCCTACCGGTTCCTCGTGCGCCCCGGAGCCATCACTCAGGTGACCGTCACGGCCACGCTCTATCCGCGAGCTCGCATCGCCAAGCTCGGCATCGCCCCGCTCACCTCGATGTTCCTGTACGGCGAGAACTCCGCGCGGCGGCGCTTTTACGATTGGCGCCCGCAAGTGCACGACAGCGACGGACTCATGATGCACACCGGCGCAGGCCAGTGGCTGTGGCGGCCGCTGCAGAACCCGAGGCGACTCGAGGTCAACCGCTTCATGGACGATGATCCGCGCGGCTTCGGACTCATCCAGCGCGACCGCGACTTTGCCGACTACGAAGACCCGGCCGCCCGCTACGAGCGGCGACCGAGCTACTGGGTTCAGCCGCTCGGGCACTGGGGGCGCGGCGGCGTGGAGCTCGTGGAGATCCCGAGCACGGACGATACCAACTACAACATAGACGCCTATTGGGTGCCGAGCACGCCGGTGATTCCACGCCAGCCGATCTCCTTCTCCTACGTGCTCTCCTCCTACCTGCATTCGGGCGAGCGCTGGCCGCCCGGCGGGCGGGCCGAGGCCACACGCTTCGGTCCGGTCATGCGTGCCGGACACCCGGTGGCCGGCATGCGCCGTGTGCTCATCGACTTCACTGGCGGGGAGCTCGGGGGTCTGCGCGCCAGCCAGCCGGTGCGCGCCGTGGTCACGGCGGCCGGCGCCGCCGTTTCGCGGATTTTCGTGCAGCGGCTGCCTGAAAACGGCGCGTGGCGCGTCTCCTTCGATGTCAGGGCGAGCGGCGGCAGACCGGTGAACCTCAGCTGCTACCTGCAGCTCTACGGCTCTGTCCTCACCGAGACGTGGACATATCAATGGGCGAGCTGATGACACAAGCGGCCGGCCTGCGGCGGCGCGCTCGCTGGCGCCGCGCGCTGTTTTTCGGCCTGACGTTGCTCACGGGCGCAGCGGCGACCGCCATGATGTGGGACATACTGCACGCGAACGGCGTGAGCAACCTCGATTGGATCGGGCTCGCGCTCTTCTTCATCCTGTTCGTGTGGATCTCGAGCTCGTTCTGGAGCGCGGTCGCGGGCTTCGTCGTGCGCCTGCGGGGCGGGGATCCGGCCATGCTCGGCGCACCGCCCGCAGCCGGGGCGCTCGCGGGCCGCACCGCACTCGTCATGCCCATACACAACGAGGACACAGCGCGCGTCGCGGCCGGAATCGATGTCATCTGGTCTTCGCTCGCGCGGCTGCCGGAGCAGGCTGCGTTCGATTTTTTCATTCTCTCCGACACCCGCGACCCGCGGATCGCCGCCGCCGAGGAGTGCGCCTGGGCACAGCTCGTGGCGCGCCACGGCGCCGGCGGACGGCTCTTCTACCGCCGCCGCATCGAGAATACCGGGCGCAAGGCCGGCAATATCGCCGACTTCGTGCGCAACTGGGGGGGTGCCTACGACTACATGATCGTTCTCGATGCCGACAGCATCATGTCCGGCGCAGCACTGGTGCGGCTCGCGCGCCTGATGGACGCGCACCCCCGGGTCGGCATCATCCAGGCGCTGCCCCTGCCGGCGGGCCGGGATACGCTGTTCGCGCGCCTCATCCAGTTCGCGACGCGCCTGAGCAGCCCCATGCTCGCGAGCGGGCTGGCATTCTGGCAGCTCGGTGAAAGCAACTACTGGGGCCACAACGCCATCATTCGCCTGCAGGCCTTCGCCGCGCACTGTGACCTGCCGCGCCTGCCGGGCTCGCCGCCGCTCGGCGGTGAGATCCTGAGCCATGATTTCGTCGAAGCTGCATTCATGCGCCGGGCGGGCTTCGAGGTCTGGCTGCTGCCGTGCGATGAGGGCAGCTGGGAGGAGGTTCCCTCCAACGTCATCGACTACGCGGCGCGCGATCGCCGCTGGGCGCAGGGCAATCTGCAGCATCTCGGTCTTCTTCCGGCGCGCGGCCTGTACTGGCTGAGCCGCGTGCACCTCGTGGGCGGCGTGCTCTCGTACGTGACTTCGCCTCTGTGGCTGCTCGTGCTGCTGCTCAGCTCGAGCGTGGTCATTCTCCAGGCGCTGCACGGCCACCAGTACTTCGTGCCCGGCAGCCACGCGCTGTTTCCAATCTGGCCGCACTATCGTGACGGGGAGATCGCGGCGCTGCTGTCTCTCACCGGCGTGGTGCTGCTGCTGCCCAAGGCGCTCGCGGTGGTGCTCGCGATCCGGGACCGCGCGCTGCGCAGGGGCTTCGGCGGCGCGCCCCGCCTTGTTGCAAGTCTCGTGCTCGAGCAGCTCTACAGCGTCCTGCTCGCGCCCGCGATGATGCTGTTCCATACCACCTTCGTGATCAGCATCCTCGCCGGCAAGCCCGTCGCGTGGCGCGCACAGGAGCGCGGCGATCGCGGCATCGGCTGGCTGGAGGCTCTCAGGCGGCACAAATGGCATGTCATCATCGGGGTCACCTGGGGTGCGCTCATCCTCGAGCTCGCTCCACACTACACCGCCTGGCTGCTGCCGGTGCTCGCCGGCATGGTGCTGTCGGTGCCGCTGACGATGTTGACGAGCCGCGCACAGCTCGGACGATGGATGCGCCGGCGGGGGCTGTTTCTCACCCCGGAGGAGACCGCTCCTCCCGCCGAGCTCGCCGCGCTCGAGGCACGCCTGCGCGAGGGCGCCTACACGCTCCCCGCCGGACGTCCGGGCCCGGCACAGAGCGCCGGCGCAGGCCCGCCCGAGGCGACTGCGCGCGTGCCGGCACACGCGCCGCTGCCGATGCAAGCCCAGCCGCTGCGCTATGTCGGCGTACGCCGCGCCGCCGGGCGGCGCAGCCGCCGGACCCACAGCGAATGGCGGGGCTCGTGATCCCTGGGGCGGGACGCCGGCGCGGGTTTGCACGAACGCCACGCTCATTGAGCGCGATCACGGCTCATGAATAATGTCTAATAATGTCTAGAGAGATCGACCAGGAGGGCACTCGATGAATCGACGCGGTTTCCTGCGGAAGGCGGGCGCAGCCACGGTGACTTCCGTCGCGCCTTGGCCATGGGATTTCGTGGAGAAAAAAAAGAAACCGCCCGCCAAGCCTCAGCTGGGCATCACCAAGCTCGGCGCACCCGAGCCTTTCTCCTTCGCGGCCCTGAAAGCGCGCGCGCGCTCGATGGCGCTGTCCGTGTACAACGAGCCGGTACCCGCCCTGCCGCCTGCCATCGCGAAACTCACCTGGGATCAGTGGGAATCGATCACCTACCGCCCCCAGCGCACGCTGTGGTACGGGGAGGATCTGTTTTTTCGCGTTCGCTTCGACCACCTCGGGTTCACCATGAAACGTCCGGTGGCGATATACGCCCTCGAGGCAGGCAGCGCGCGGCAGATCCTGTTCGACCCCAGCCTGTTCGACTATGGCGGTTCCGGGCTGAAGCCCGCCGAGATTCCGCGCAATCTCGGATTTTCCGGGTTCAACGTGCTGTTTCACACCAACTGGGCCAACGACCGCACGGTGTTTCAGGGCGCCTCCTATTTCCGCGCGGTCGATGGCAGCGGCCAGTACGGGATGTCGCAGCGGGGGCTCGCGATCGACACGGGCATGCCGCAGCCGGAGGAGTTCCCGGACTTCATCGCCTTCTATCTGGAGAAGCCCGCGCCCGAATCGACGCTGCTCACCCTGTATGCACTGCTCGACTCCCCGAGCGTGGCAGGCGCTTATCGCTTCGTCATCGATATCGCCGACACGCTGGTGATGGATGTGGACCTCACCTTGTATCCGCGCCGGCAGATCGAGCGCCTCGGCATCGCCCCGGGCACCAGCATGTACCTGGTGGGCGAGAACGATCACCGGGTTGCCGATGACTGGCGGCCGCAGATCCACGATTCCGACGGTCTGCAGATGCACACCGGCGTCGGCGAGTGGATCTGGCGCCCGCTCACCAATCCGAGCGTGCTGCGCGTCAACTCCTATCTGGATCACAACCCGCGCGGCTTCGGACTGATGCAGCGCGACCATCGCTTCGCGGACTACCAGGACGACGGCGCCTGGTACAACCGGCGGCCGGGTTGCTGGGTACAGCCGAAGAGCGGCTGGGGCGAAGGCGCGGTGATGCTGGTCGAGATTCCGACCATCGACGAGACCATGGACAACATCGTGGCGTTCTGGAACCCGGCCGAAGAGGTGGTACCGGGCCGGGTTTACGAGTACGGCTACCGGATGTACTGGTGCCGCGAGAATCCCTTCGGTCCGCCCCTCGCCCACGTGCGGGCGACTCGCGACGGGATAGGCGGTGTCGTCGGGCGTCCGCGCACGCAGTTCTCGTGGCGTTTCGTGGTCGACTTCGTTGGCGGGGATCTGCCGATGCTCACGCCGGATGCCAAGGTCGTGCCGGTCATCAGCACCTCGAGCGGCCACGTGCAAATCGTCTCGGCGCGGCCGCTGCAGCCGATCAACGGCTGGCGGGCCATGTTCGACCTGGTGCCCGGGCCGGACATCGAGCCGATCAACCTGCGGCTTTATCTGTCCCTGGGCGGCCAGGCGCTGACGGAGACCTGGATGTACCAATACACCCCGCCGCCGCCTGCGCAGCGCCAGCAATACCTCACCGGCTGACCCGCCGGAGTGCGGCCGCCGCCCTGTCCTACAGCAGCCGGGCGACTTCCCGCGCCAGCCGAGCCGCCGCACCCTCGGCAAACCCGAGAAACAGCGAAGGCTCGGCGAGCTCGAGCTCGAGCACCCGGGGCGTTTCCTCCCCGTCGCGCAGCAGATCCACGCGCGCGTACAACGGCGCCCGGGGCGAGCGCCCCGCGAGCGCCAGCGCGCCCAACACTGCCGCGCCGACCCGCAGCTGCTGCTCGTCGGGCGCACTGCAGGTGATGTGCTCGGGCGCAAACAGCGCGCGGGTCGGGTCCTCCCCTGGTCGCAGCAGCGGACCCTTGCGGATGGCATGACTGAAACAACCCGCGAAGTAGACCAAGGCCGTCTCGCCGTGCCGGTCGACATCGGCAAGGTAAGGCTGCAGCAGCACGCTGCGACCCGCCCCCAGCAGCCGGCCGGCGTGCGCGGCGGCTTCGGCGGCGTGGGCACGTGAGAGCCGGCGAGCGCCGCGCGACCCCGCCCCGACGGCGGGCTTCACCACGAGCTCCGCGCACGACTGCCGGTCGAGGAATGCCTCGATGGCGGCCGCCGGATCCTCGCCGGGCTCGATGAACTCGCCCGGCACCGTCGGCACGCCGAGTTCGGCCAGCTCCCGCAGATAGTGCTTGTCGGTGTTCCAGAGGACCAGGGCGTGCGGATTGTGCAAGCGCGTCTGCGCCGAGACGCGGCCCAGCCAGGCGTGGAACTCCTCCAGGCGCTGCGTGTAGTCCCAGGTGGAGCGCAGCAGCGCGAGGTCATACTGCCCCCAGCGCACCCCCGGATCGTCCCATTCGACGACGTGCGGGTCGAGACCGCATTCCCTCAGCGCCGAGGCGAGCGGCGCCATGTCCTCATCGAGCCCCTGCGCGGCACGGGCGCCCACGAGCGCCACCTTGCCGCTCGTGGGCCTCCCGGGCGCGACAGCCTGTCGATCCGGGTGCTCGTTCCCGGCGTGCATCAGGCGCACCGGGCCGGCCCTCTTCCGGGGCGGGCCACGGTGTCCGGGCACCCCTGCCGGCTTCGCCGGGCGGCTCTCAAAGGGCGCCTCCGGCTTGGTGGCCGCGGATCGCAGAGGCCTCCAAGTCCTGTTCGGACGCTCGCTGCGGTGCAGCCCGCCCATCAAGCGTCACGAGAGCGCCGTACAGGTCCGGCCGGCGGTCGCGAAACACGAACCAGTTGTTGCGCAGCCCGGCGATCTCCTCCAGGTCGAAGGTCGTGCTCAGCACGGCATCGCCTTCCTGCGGCGCCTCGGCCACCTTGGCGCCGAGCGCATCGGTGATGAAGGAGGAGCCGTAGAAGCGAATGTAGAGCCCGGCCGGATCCTGCAGGGAACGTTCCAGGCCATAGCGATTGGCGGCGACGAGCGGCGTCAGGTTTGCCGCTGCGTGGCCCTGCTGGGTGCGCTGCCAGTGCTCGCGGGAATCTACGGCGGGCGCCGGCGGCGGCTCGGAGCCGATGGCCGTCGGGTACAGCAGCAGCTCCGCCCCGCCCAAGGCCATGGCGCGCGCCGCCTCTGGAAACCACTGATCCCAGCAGATTCCGACCCCGAGGCGGGCAAAGCGTGTCGTCCAGACTTTGAAGCCGGTGTCGCCGGGGCTGAAATAGTACTTCTCCTGGTAACCGGGACCGTTGGGGATGTGCGATTTGCGATACACCCCGAGCACCCGGCCGTCGGCATCCACCATGGCGACGGAATTGAAATACACCGGCCCCGCACGCTCGAAAAAGCTCACCGGCAGCACCACACCGAGCTCTCGGGCCACGTCGCTGAAGCGCCGCACGGCTCGGCTCTCCGCGAGGGGGTGCGCCAGCTTCAAGTGGCGCGCATCCTGCTCGATGCAGAAGTACGGCGTCTCGAACAGCTCCGGCAGCACGATCACCTGCGCTCCCCGGCTGGCCGCCTCCCGTACCAGGCGCTCGGCGCAGGCCCTGTTCGCCTGCGCATCCCAGCCGCAGGCCATCTGCAGGGCCGCGACGGTCACCGGGCGAGGGGTGTGCCGCAGATGCTCGGGGCCCTCAGACATCGAGTCCCGCCTCCATCAGTCTGCGGGCCGCCAGCGCTTCGCTCACCTGCTCGGTGATGCGTATGGCGGTCTCGAGCGCCGCCAGGCCATCCTCCCCGCTCACCACCGGCGGCCGTCCCGTGCGGATACACTCGAGGAACGCTTCGATCTCGGCCTTGAGCGCATCGCCCTGCTCGAGGCTCTGCTCCTCGATCTGCACCGGCAACTGGCCGGGTGTCGCGGCGCCTGCACGCTTGCGGATGAGGGTGAGGATCTTCTGCTGCAGATCGAGCGAAAGATATGCATCGTCCTCGAATATGCGCATCTTGCGCTCCATCCTGAGACTGACCCGGCTCGCGGTGGCATTCACTACGCAGCCGTTGGCGAAGCGGATGCGGGCGTTGGCGATGTCGATCGCATCGGAGAACACCGGCGTACCGACCGCATCGATGGTGAGCACCGGCGCCCCGACGATGGTCTGGACCAGATCGATGTCGTGGATCATGAGGTCCAGCACCACGTTGACGTCGGTTCCGCGCTCCTTGTAGGGCGCCAGGCGGTGGCATTCGACGAATCGGGGCGCACGCAGGTGCGGCTCAGCGGCCAGGATGGCCGAGTTGAAACGCTCGAGGTGGCCTACCTGCAGGGTGCGCCCGACCGCCGCGGCGAGCTCGATCAGCTCACGCGCCTGGCGGGGAGTCTCGGTGATCGGCTTTTCGACCAGTACGTGCGCGCCGGCGGTGAGGAAGTCCCGGGCAATGCAGAAATGCCCCGGCGTGGGCGTAACGACGCTCACGGCATCGACCTCGCCGAGCAGCTGCCGATAATCCGCCACGGCACGGGTGCCGACCTCGGCGGCCACCCCCTCGCGAGCTTCCTGCCGGGCATCGGCCACGGCCACCAGCCGGCATTGGGCCGACTCGGCGTACTTCTGCGCATGGAACCGGCCGAGATACCCGACGCCGATGACAGCGGCTCTGATTTTATCCATGGGTGTCATTATGCCTGCCGGTTCAGGCGTGCGAACATGGAACTTCTGCGCCCGTGCATCGCAGGCGCATGCAGCGGATGCGCCGCCTGCGCAGCCTCAGCTTCGCCCGAGGCGCCTGCACCGCCCCCGCGAATGGCCTCATTCGAGGCACGGTGCGCAGCCCATCGGCCGGACGGGCCTGCTACACTGGCGTGCATGAATTCACGCACCGATTCGGGCCATTCCTTCGCCGGCTCGGCCCGCGCCCGGCGAGAGCTGCTGATGTTCGGCGGCGCCCTGGCGTTCGGCCTGGTGGTCATCCCCTTCCTCATCTGGACGGCGGGGCACTGGACGCTCGGCCCCTATACGCACGGCGATACCGGCCCGGGCTACGGTCCATTGACGCTGTTTGCAGATTATTTCGCGGGGCTGTTCCGGGGCTCTCCCGGGTACTGGATCGTCGCCGTCGGGCCGGTGCTGCTGCTCGGGGCCATCCGGCTGTGGCTGGCGCTGATCCGACACTTCCCCCGCGACTGAGACCCGGACCCAGCCTTCATCATCCCCTGACCCGCACTCGACCGCGATACCCCACGGACTGCCGCAAGCCTACTCAAGATGACCAAGTCCCTGCGCCACCCCCTCAGCTGGCTCGTCATTGCCGCGATCCTGCTCGCGCTCTCCGCCGCGCTCATCCTGCAGCGCGCTCCGGCCCGCGTCTCGATCCTGCCCCCGGGGGCGCTCGCTCCGACGCCTCAGCAACGCGACATCGCGCGCAAGATCACACGGATCCTGAAGGAGACCGAATACCGCCAGCTGCCGATCGACAGCCGCTTCTCGCAGCACGCGTTCGGCCGGTACCTGCACTTCCTTGACCCCGATCACGAGTATTTTCTGGCGAGCGATGTGCGCCAGCTCTCGAAGTACCGCAACACCTTCGCCAGCCTGATCGAAGCGGGCCGGCTCGATCCGGCCTTCCTCATCTTTCAGCGCTTCAAGCAGCGCAACCGCGAGCGTATGGAGTACGCCATCAGGCTGCTCAAAAAAGAGCCCGACCTCAACACGAACGCCACTTACGACTTCGACCGCGAGCATGCGCCGTGGCCGGCCGACGAGGCGGCGATGAACGCGCTCTGGAAAAAGCGCGTCACGAACGATGTGCTGTCCCTGATGCTCGCCGGCAAGACCTGGCCGCAGGCGGCAAAGATCCTGCGGGCGCGCTACGAGGCTGTGATCCGGCGTGTCGATCAGATCAGCCCGGAGGACGTGTTCGAGGACGTGATGAACGCCTATGCACGTACCTACGACCCGCACAGCACGTATTTCTCGCCGATGAACTCCGAGGAATACCGCATTGAGATGAGCCTCAACTACCAGGGCATCGGCGCCTCCCTGCAGCTCGTCGGCAACTACGTCACCGTGATCAACATCATCCCGGGAGGGCCCGCGGCCGTGGCCGGTACGCTCAAGCCCGATGACCGCATCACCGGCGTGGGTCAGGGCAGGCGCGGTCCGATCACTGACGTGGTCGGCTGGCGCCTGGATGACGTGGTGCAGCTGATCCGCGGCAAGGCCGGCACCACCGTGCGCCTGCAGATCCTGCCCGCGGGCGCCCATCCCGGCGCGAAGGAAGAAGTGCTGACATTCGTCCGCCACAAGATCACCCTCAAGGCGCAGGAAGCGCACAGCAAGCTGAAGATCCTGCACCGCGACGGCCGCACCTACCGGATCGGCGTCATCAACGTGCCGAGCTTCTACGAGGACGTGGCGGCGGAAAATGCCGGCGACCCGAATTACCGCAGCACGACCCGCGATGTGCTGCGGCTGCTGCGCAAGCTCGAGCAGCAGCACATCAACGGCCTCATCCTGGATCTGCGCGACGACGGCGGCGGGTACCTGCCCGAGGCGCTCGCGCTGACGGGGTTGTTCATCAAGCACGGCCCGGTGGTGCAGCTGCGCGACCGTACCGGACGGATCGAAGTGCTCGACGACCCGGAGAAAGTTCCGGCCTACACCGGTCCGCTCGCGGTGCTCGTCAACCGCTACAGCGCCTCGGCCTCCGAGATCTTCGCCGGCGCCATCCAGGATTATCACCGCGGCCTCATCATCGGCCAGAACACCTTCGGCAAGGGCACGGTGCAGAATCTCATCCCGCTCGACAGCTGGAGCCGCAAGCCGGTCGAGGGGCAGCTCACCGTCACCATCGGCAAGTTCTACCGCATCACCGGTCAGAGCACGCAGCATCGCGGGGTGATCCCGAACGTGGTGCTTCCCTCGCCCATCAACCCGAAGCAGGTCGGCGAAGCGGACCTGTGGCGATCCCTGCCGTACGATCGCATCGGCGGGGTTCCTTTCCAACTCTCCACGAGCTACTCGGCGCCGATCCCCTCGATCGCGCGACTCGATGCCGAGGAGGCGGCGCGCGCCAAGCGCGATCCGAACTATCAGTGGCTGGTCGCGGACATCAAGGACATTCAGGCGATCGAGGCGCAGCAGACGGTTTCGCTCAACCTCGCCAAGCGGCGCGCCGAGCGCGCCCGCGACAACGATGAGCTGCTTGCGCTCGACAACAAGCGGCGGGCGGCCCTGCGGTTACCGCCGCTCAAAAGCGCCAAGCAGATCGGCGGCAAGCAGGACAAGATCCCCGACGTGGTGCTCGATCAGGCCGAGGACATTATGGTCGATATGATCCGTCTCGATCACGGGCGGCTGCCGGCCGAGCAGACCGCGCAGACCGTGAGTCTCGCCAAACGGAGTTAGCCCTGCCGCAAAGGAACGCGGGCGCGGCACGGGAAACAGCTTTCAACGCAGCAGAATGCTGTGGATGTCCCACGTGTTCTCGGCGAGCACGTTGGGCACCCCAGCCATGGGACCTGCGCCGGTGACGGCCGCATCGGTGTCCGAGGCCAGGAACTCGGCCATCGGAATGGCGTCCTCTCCGGCGTCGCGGTAGCGCGCCAGCGGCCGCAACCGCTCGGTGCGCAGCTTTATCTCTCGGCTGAGGCTCGCGTGCGGCCGCAGGCGCGCCACGGCCCGCTCGATCTGGCTCATCAGCGCCTCGCATTCGCCGCGCGAGCCGTACGCATCGGTGACCTCCCGGTGCGAGACCGCCTCGCGCGCCCGCATGACGAGCAGCGGCATCGGCGCAAGCTTCAGGCACAGCACTTCCGCATACGCGATGACTGCCAGGTTGATTGCCCGGCGCCCCTCGAGGGAAAGTCCCGGGAACTCGGGTATGGGCTCAGCCGCGACGTCCGCGAGCGCCTGCCCGGCGGCTCCGAGGGAAACTTCAGCGGCGTCCGCTCCCGCGCGGGCGTGCGCGATCACCTGCTCGAGCGCGCGCCGTTTGAAGAAATGCCAGATGCGGCGCAGCTGCGCCTGCTGCCGCTCGAGCGCGAGCAGTCGCTCGCGCTCGAGCTCGGCCAGCTGGCGCGCCATGCGCAGATCGCGCTCGGCGGACTGCCTCTTGGCGAACTGACGCCGGTTGTGCTCGGCCAGATGCTGGCGCCGCTCGCGCTCGTCCTGCTGGGTAGTGAGCTCGGCGCAGAAGCGTTCGAGGTGCTCGTGGCCGCACTGCCACAGGCGCCGAAGCTGGTAGAACACGAGCGCAGGATAGGCGGTCTCGCTCAGGCCCAGGCGGCTCTCCAGGGTAGCGAGCAGATCCTCCGCCCGCCGTGTCACCCCTTCCTGCTGCTTGATGCGGTCCTTGAGCCGGTCGATTTCCTCGCGCAGGTCGCCGTAGGCCTTCTTGAGCTCCGCCCGATTGCGAAAAAGCGCAAGGACCCGGTGGTCCTCGGGTACGGACTCGCGTCCGAGAGTGAGCTTGAGAAAACCGAGCTGTCGAATGGCCTTCATGAGGGGTGCGGCAGGCGCCCCCGTATCAGCTCAGGCGGTCGCCGAAAAGCGGTGTCCCCGCTCCGCGCAATACTCCAACCATTTGTTTAACATCATATTGCGGGTCCAACGCTGATCCAGTTCACGCTCTGCGACACCGGCGCCCGGCCGGCAGACACCCCGACCCCTGCAGGCCACCCAGTCCCCGGCCTCGACCAGGCGGGCGTCGTGATAAATCAGCAGCCGCATATCCGGACAGCGCATCGGACCGGCCTGCCCGGGAATAAGGTAAGTCAGCCGGACGAGGCTGGTGTAAGGCGAACGCTCCGTAACGGCGAGCAGCAGATCGCAGTCACCCTCGACGCGCGAGTAATGCGTGCCGCAGAGCCGCTCGAGATCGCCAGCCAGCCGGGCGAGACGGATGAAATTGCTCTCGTACAGTCCCATGAGCGCGACGAAGCTGCGCGGCCGCGCACGCCAGGAAACCCTTGTCAGTGTGTCATTGAGCATCGCACCGACTATAGCCGAGGGCGGTGACAGTGCAAGCGGCCGTAGCGCGGATTCGCGCGTGCAAATTTCGTGCAAAATAACCGCGCAGCATGCCCTTTAGGGGCCGGGCCGAACGTGCGCAACGTGACCGCTGCCGCACCCGGCCCGGCGGGGATGCGCGAATTCAGAGTCTCGGATCACGGCCGCAGCCGCCGCTCGATGTCCGTGGTATTGAGAATGCGGCTGGCAATCTCCTCGATCGAGCAGTCCGTGGTGTCGAGCAACGGGACGCCATGGCGGGCGAACAACGCCTCGGCGGCCCGCAGCTCGTAGCGCACCTGCTGCGGCGAGGCGTACCGGCTCTGCGGCCGGCGCTCGTTGCGAATCTGCTGCAGCCGCTCGGGTTTGATGGTGAGCGCATAAAGCTTGCCCCGATACGGCTCGAGACGCGGCGGCAGACGGCTGGACTCGAGGTCCTCCTCGGTGAGGGGGTAGTTGGCCGCAAATACCCCATACTGCAGCGCCATGTACAGACAGGTCGGGGTCTTGCCGGAGCGGGACACGCCGATCAGGATGATATCGGCATGTGCGTAATCGCCCCCCGTACCGTCATCGTTGGCCAGCGCGAAGTTGGTGGCGTTGATGCGGGCCGTGTAGACGGCCAGGTCGGCGATGCCGTGCGCCCGGCCGGTGCGGTGGGTCGAGCGGGTGTCGAGTTCCCGCTCAAGAGGGCCGACGAACGCAGCGAAGAAATCCAGGCACAGGCCGTTTGAGCGCTGCACCACCTTGCGCAGCTCATCCTGCACCATGGTGCTGAAGACGATCGGGCGCATCCCGTCCTCGGCCGCCGCGCGATCGATGCGCCGCCCCGCCTCCTCGGCCTTGTCAAGGCTCGACACAAATGGCAAAGTGATCGAGCGATATGCGAGACCCTCGAACTGGGTCATGAGGCTGTGACCCAGCGTTTCCGCGGTCACTCCCGTCTGGTCCGAAACGAAAAACACGGTTCGTCGGGTCACGGCGCGAGCCTCGGCTGCGATTTTCGGGGCGCCTCAAGTGTTTCACCGCGCGCGGCGCGGAGCAAGCGTCAAACGAGGTGACCTTGGACGAATACGTCATTCCGTTCGAGCGGCTCGGAATGGGCGACATCGAAACCGTGGGCGGCAAAAACGCCTCTCTCGGCGAGATGATCGGTTCGCTCACGCAGCTCGGCGTGCGCGTGCCCGGCGGTTTCGCCACCACCGCGCACGCCTTTCGTGAGTTCCTGTCGCAGGACGGACTCGATGCGCGCATCCGCACCGAGCTCGCCGCGCTCGACGTGGACGATGTGGCGCATCTGGCAGTCTCGGGCGCGCGTATCCGCCAGTGGATATTGTCGACTCCGTTTCCCGCCGCTCTCCAACAGGCAGTCCGCGATGCCCTCGCACGCATGAGCGCCGGCGCCGAGGTTGCCGTGGCGGTGCGCTCCTCGGCCACCGCCGAGGACCTGCCGGAAGCCTCCTTCGCGGGCCAGCAGGAGACATTTCTCAATGTCCGCGGCGAGGCGCAGGTGCTCCAGGCGATGCACGAGGTGTTTGCTTCCCTGTTCAACGACCGGGCCATCGCCTATCGCGTTCACCAGGGATTCGACCACCACGCCGTGGCGCTTTCGGCCGGCGTGCAGCACATGGTCCGCAGCGATCTCGGCGCGAGCGGTGTCATGTTCACGCTCGACACCGACTCCGGTTTCCGGGACGTGGTGTTCATCACCGCCGCCTACGGCCTCGGCGAGACTGTCGTACAGGGGGCCGTCAACCCCGACGAGTTCTATCTGTACAAGCCGGGCGTGCGCGCCGGCCGGCCCGCGGTGCTGCGCCGCAACCTCGGGGCCAAGGCGATCAAGATGGTGTATGCGCCGCCGGAATCGGGCGAGCGGGTGCGAACCGTGGAGGTGCCGCAGGCCGAGCGCATGCGCTTCTGCCTGAACGACACCGACCTCGCCTCGCTCGCGCGCCAGGCGCTCGCCATCGAGGCGCACTACGGCAAGCCCATGGACATCGAGTGGGGCAAGGACGGTGAAAGCGGACAGCTGTTCATCCTGCAGGCCCGTCCGGAAACGGTGCAAAGCCGCGCGGGCCGCACCATCCAACGCTTCTCGCTGCGCGCGCGCGGCCGGGTGCTCGCCACGGGCCGCAGCATCGGCCAGCGGATCGGCGCCGGCCCGGCGCGGATCATCCGCAACGTGCAGGAGATGGCCCGCGTGCAGGCGGGCGATGTGCTGGTGGCCGACATGACCGATCCGGACTGGGAGCCGGTCATGAAGCGGGCGTCGGCCATCGTGACCAACCGGGGCGGGCGCACCTGCCACGCGGCCATCATCGCCCGCGAGCTCGGCATTCCGGCGGTGGTCGGCTGCGCCGATGCGACCCGGCGCATCAGTGAAGGCGAGCCGGTTACCGTCTCGTGCGCCGAGGGCGACACGGGGTATGTGTACGAGGGGCTGCTGGAATTCGCCCGCTCGACCGTCGAGCTCGATGCCCTGCCGAAGATTCCCGTCAAGATCATGATGAACGTCGGCAATCCCGACCGCGCGTTCGACTTCGCGGCCATTCCCAACCGCGGCGTGGGCCTTGCGCGGCTGGAGTTCATCATCAACCGCATGATCGGCGTGCATCCGCGGGCTCTGCTCGAGTACGCGCGCCTCGATGACGCCCTCAAGGAGCAGATCCGCTCGCAAATGGCGGGCTACGACGATCCGGTCGGCTTTTTCGTCGACAAGCTCTCCGAGGGCATCGCGCAGATCGCAGCGGCGTTCGCCCCGGAGCCGGTGATCGTGCGCCTCTCGGACTTCAAGACCAACGAGTATGCCAACCTCATCGGCGGCAACCGTTACGAGCCGCACGAGGAGAACCCGATGCTCGGCTTCCGCGGCGCCTCGCGCTACGTGGACGAGAGCTTCCGACCGTGCTTCGAGCTGGAATGCCGGGCCATCAAGTACGTACGCGAACAGATGGGGCTTGCGAACGTCCAGGTCATGGTGCCCTTCGTGCGCACCGTCAAGGAAGCGCAACGGGTGACCGAGCTGCTCGCCGCAAACGGCCTGCAGCGCGGCGCGCACGGCCTGAAGATCATCATGATGTGCGAGCTGCCGACCAACGCGCTGCTTGCCGAGCACTACCTCGAGCACTTTGACGGCATGTCGATCGGCTCGAACGATCTTACCCAGCTCACGCTCGGCCTGGATCGCGATTCAGCCATCGTCGCCAGGCAGTTCGACGAGCGGGACGAGGCGGTCCGGCGCCTGATCGGCATGGCGATCGCCGCCTGCCGGGCCAAGGGGAAGTATGTCGGCATCTGCGGGCAAGGCCCCTCGGACCACCCGGACCTGGCGCGCTGGCTGCTCGAGCAGGGCATCGAGAGTATCTCCCTCAACCCCGACTCCGTAATCGAGACGTGGCTGTTCCTGGCAGGGCAGTCCGGCGCTTGAGGGGCTCAGCCGCGGTAGGCCGGCAGGAACAGTCTCTCGCGGTAGTACTTGAGCTCCCGGATCGACTCGCGGATGTCCGAGAGCGCGAGGTGCGCATCCTGCTTCGCGAACCCCTCGGCCACCCCCGGCGCCCAGCGGCGCGCGAGCTCTTTCAGCGTACTCACGTCGAGGTTACGGTAGTGGAAGAAGCGCTCGAGCCGCGGCATGAGGCGGGCGAGGAACCGCCGGTCCTGGCAGATGCTGTTGCCGCACATGGGCGAGGCCCCCGGAGCCACCAGCGCCGAGAGGAACTGCAGCGTGCGCGTCTCGGCCTCCATCGCGTCAATCGTGCTCGCGCGCACTCGCGCCACCAGCCCCGAGCCGCCGTGCTGCTTCCGGTTCCACTCGTCCATGCCCGCCAGAACCTGATCGCTCTGATGAATGGCAAGCACCGGCCCCTCCGCAAGCACGGCAAGCTCCCTGTCGGTGACGACGGTGGCGATCTCGATGATGACGTCCGTGTCGGGCTTCAGTCCCGTCATCTCGAGGTCAATCCAGATCAGATGCTCGGCGCTCGGCATGCCCGCTCCCCGATGGGCCCGGTGGCCCGATGAGCAATAATCACCTGCCGTGAGTGTAGCAACGTTCCAAGCCCGGGTGATTGTCGCCTTCGGCCGGCACCTGCTGGTGCGCGATGGGCGAGGACAGGAGCTCAAGGCCCGCCCCTTCGGACGGGGACTCACCATCGTCTGCGGCGATGAGGTGCGCTGCCGCCACGGCGAACATCATGCCGAAGTCCATGTGCTCGAAGTGTTGCCAAGGCGGACGGTCCTTTACCGCTCGAACGTGCGCGGCGGCTCCGAGCCGGTCCTCGCCAATCTCTCCCGCCTGCTGGTGGTCATCGCGCCGCTCCCGCAACCGGACCTGTTCATCGCGGATCGCTATCTGGCCGCCGCCGAATCGGCCGCCATCGCCGCCTCCCTCGTGCTCAACAAAGCCGATCTCGGCATCGATGCGGGGTTGCAAGAGCAATTGCAGGCCTATGCGGGGGCCGGTTACCCCTGGATCGCGACGTCGGCACCAGCCGGCGAGGGAATGGAGGCGCTGCGCGATGCTTGCGCCGCCGATGTTACGGCTCTCGTCGGGCAGTCGGGCGTCGGCAAGTCGTCTCTGGCGCGCCGCCTCCTCCCGGGCGCAGACATCGCGGTCGGCGCTCTGATGCGCGCTGCGGAAGGCCGCCATACAACCACCGCTTCGCGCTTGTTCGATCTACCCGGGGGTGCTCAGCTCATGGACTCCCCGGGGGTGAGGGATTTCGCGCCTGCGATCGAGCGGCTCGATCCCCGCCACCTGGGGTTCATCGAGGTTGCGCGCCTTGCAGGCGGCTGCCGCTTCCTCGACTGCCGGCATTTGCGCGAGCCGGGCTGCGCGGTGCGCGCAGCCGTCGATGCCGGCACGATCCATCCCCGGCGGTACGAGAGCTACCGGCGGCTGCGCCGGCTACGCGAGACGCTGCGGGCCGCGCACGGACCGCAGGCGCGGCGCTGAGAGCGAAGCCCCGGCACGGCGCATCGGCCCGTGGGTATCATCCCGGGGTGCCGGCGGGCCTTTCAGACCGCCTGCCGGCCGGCGAGTGCCCGCGCCAGAGTGCCGCCGTCGACATACTCGATCTCCCCGCCGATGGGCACCCCGTGCGCGATGCGGCTTGCCGGCACCCCGCGCCGGGCCGCGATCTGCGCCAGAAAGTGCGCCGTCGCCTCCCCTTCCACCGTCGGATTGGTGGCAAGGATCAGCTCGCGCACACGGCCCTCCTCGAGAATCGCCTCGAGCTCGCGCATGCCGAGCTGCTCCGGCCCCACCCCATCGAGGGGCGAGAGATGTCCCATCAGCACGAAGTAGCGGCCGCGATAGCTGCCCGACTGTTCGATGGCCACGACGTCCGCCGGGGATTCGACCACGCAAAGCAGACCCGCCTCGCGCTGCGGCGCTGCACAGATCGAACATAACTCCTCCTCGGCGAGCATGCGGCAACGCCGGCAGCGCTGCACGGAGGCGAGCGCCGCCTCGAGCGCCTGCGAGAGCCCCTGGGCGGCGGAGCGCCCATCCTGCAGCAGATGAAACGCCATGCGCTGCGCGCT
>JAJZVF010000226.1 GCA_021845825.1 Pseudomonadota bacterium
GCGCTCGGTCCGCAAGAGGGCGGGATCGAGAGCGCGCAAGTCGCGTACGGATCGTGATCTTCGCCGGCGCGAGACGGGATCGGCTCAGCGTCCCGTGCCAGCGCCCGCAACCGCCGGCCGCGGCGTCGCGTCCCATGGGGGCGAGCGCGTTCCTCGTCTGACCACGCGGAATGAGGGGCCGTGGCTCGGCGACGGGCGCCCCTTACGCGCGCCGCGCCCGGCCGTCGCTCACCGGTCGTGGCGACCCTAGCGGCAAATATCCTGACACACCTCGGCGCGGCTCCCTAGCCCGGGCGGTACGGAATCCGCGTATTGCCCGCGCAGGGCGGCGGAAGGACGATGGACCAGGGGCGAAAGCCGCGGATCGCGCGAGCATGAAGTGCACGTTGCAGAGGGGAGGAACCTTGTTCCGCCCGGCGCCGCCTGCGGGCGTGCGCCGCGGGTTTGCGGTGGGATACGCCGCATGGCTGTGCGCTGCGCTGAGTCTGTCTGGCTGTCAGTTCGCTCCCCCGTTGCGCACGCCGTCGGTGCCGACACGCCGCGGGTACACTGCCGCTGCGGCTCCGCGCACGGCCGGCATCGGCGCGCCGGCGCGCATCCCGGCTCAGCGCTTTGTGTACGGTGCGCTGCTCGAGCATCCCTGGTGGCGTGCTTTTCGGTCGCCTCGGCTCGATGCTTTGGTGAAGGAGGCTTTCCGGCACAGTCCGACGGTCGCGGCGGCCGAGGCCGAGCTGCGGGTGGCGCGAGCGAATGTCCAGATATCTCAATCGGTCTTTTACCCGCAGGTCGGGCTGGATCTGGGTGCCTCTCGCACCAAGAACTCCAGCGCGAATTTTGGCGGGCGCCTGCGGGGATCGACGTTTTCGCTCTACAGCGGGAGCGTCGCGGTCAGCTATTACCCGGACTTTTTCGGGATCAATCAACTCATGTACCGCGGCAGCGAGGCGCAGATGCACGCCCAGCAGGACGCCTTGGCGGCAGCGCGGCTGACTCTTGCCGGGAACCTCGTCGATGCGGCAATCGGGACCGCCGAGGCGGCGGCGGAGCTGAACGCCTCCCTCGCCGCGGTCACCGCCGAGCGCCGGCTGTTGCGCTACACGGAAGCGCAGTACCGAGGGGGGAGCGTGAATTACGCGAGCGTGCTGGCCCAGCGGGGACAGCTCGCCATGAGCGAATCGCAGCTGCCGCCGCTGCGGCAGCAACTGGCCGCGTACCGCCATCTCCTCGCCGTGCTCCTCGGGCGCTCTCCGAGCGATCGGCGTGTACGCATCTTCACTCTGCGGGACTTCACCCTCCCCAGGCGGATCCCGGTCGCACTGCCCTCGACGCTCCTGCGCGAGCGCCCCGATATCCGCAGCGCCGTCGAGCAGATGCGCTATGCGCTCACCGAGATCGGTATTGCCAAGGCTCAGTTCTTCCCGCTGGTCACCCTCACGGCCGCAGGCGGACTCAGCGCGCTCACGCCCGGCAAGCTGTTCGATGGCTCGAGCAGCATCTGGAGCATCGGCGGCTCACTGGCCCAGCCGCTGTTCGAGGGCGGCAAGCTGCGGGCGCAGGAGCGCAGCGCATATGCGGCCTACGCCGATGTCCGCGCAGTCTATCGCTCGACAGTGCTCGGGGCATTCCAGCAAGTTGCCGATGCGCTGCGTGCCCTGCAGCACGACGGCGCAGCCGCTCGCGACCAGAGTCGCTTGACCCACGCACTCGCTGCGCAAGTGCGGCAGGCGGCTGCCGGCTATCGCTCCGGCGCGACCGATGTGTCCCCGCTGCTCGCCGCAAAGATCGCCTATGAGAACGCTCGGGTCACCTCCGCGGCCATCACGGCGGTCCGTCTGCAGGATACGACGGCGCTGTTTGTGGCCTTGGGCGGGGACTTGCGGCCGCGGCCCACCGGTGCAGCCGATCAGCCGACGCGCCGCCGCCCATGAGCGGCATCCTCAAACTCGCGCTGAAGCTGCTGTTCGGCGACCGGGGCAAGTTCCTCACCCTGGTGATCGGCATCACCTTCGCGGTATTCCTGATGATGCTGATGACATCGATGTTCTTCGGAATCATCGAGCATTCGGCGGCCAACATCATCAACATCGGCGCCAGGGTCTGGGTGATGGACCCGGACGTCCAAACGCCACAGAACAGCATCCCGATGCCCGACTACGTGCTTGACGCGGTACGCAGCATCCCGGGTGTCGACTATGCGGTGCCGCTGTACGTGGGCGCCGGACTGGTGCGTCTGCACAACGGCACCTACCAGTCCGCGACGGTGATCGGCCTCGACGATGCCTCGCTCTTTGGCCGCCCGGAACTATTGCAGGGCAAGACCCTGGACATCTACGGCAATGACGCCTTTTTCGTCGTGCGCGATGCGAACTTCGGCAAGCTCGATAACCCCAAGCTCGGAACGACCTTCGAGATCAACGACCATCGAGGTGTCGTGGCCGGAATCGCCCGCGTCTCGATCGGCAGTCTGTTCGGCCTTCCTACTCTCTATACGACCTACAGCCGCGCCACCGAGGACCTGCCGCCGACCCGCTACCTCACGTCATTCATCCTCGTACAACCGAAATCCGCCGCCGCCATCCCGGTGATCCAGCGGGCGGTGGCCAAGCTCGGCTACCTGGCGCTGACCGATCGGCAGTTCATCACGCGCAACGATGACTTCTACGAGTTCCAGACGGCCATGGGCACGAACATCCTGATCATGACCCTGATCAGCTTCATCGTCGGCCTGTCGATCGCGGGTGAGACGTTCTACATGTTCGTCCTCGACAACCTGGAGCGCTTCGGGGCCCTGAAGGCCATCGGCGCGCGCAGCAGCGAGCTGGTCGCAATGATCCTGTACCAGTCGTTCGTGGTCAGCTTCCTCGGCTTCGGCTTCGGGATGCTGCTCGCCTCGGCCCTGATCGCCTTCGGGAAACTGCGCATTCCGAATTACGCCGCGGTCATCACCTACCAGAACATCGGCATGGCATTGGTCATGGTGGCGGTCATCTCGGTAATCTCAGCCTATATCGGCATCCGCAGGATCCTGCGCATCGATCCGTTCGTGGTGTTCCGGAGCTAGGCATGATCCTGAGCGTCGAAGGCGTCAGCAAATGGTTCGGCGAGCCTCCCGCGCGCACCGACGCGTTACGGGAGGTGAGCTTTACCGTGGAGTACAACGAGATGCTCTACATCGTCGGGCCCTCCGGCTCCGGCAAGACGACGCTGCTCAGCGTCCTCTCCGGGATTCTGCGCCCGAATGCCGGCACCGTCCGGGTCGAAGGCAAGGACATCTGGCGTCTCGATGACGATGCGCTCGCCGACTTCCGCCTGCACACGCTCGGCTTCGTGTTTCAGGACTACCATCTGTTCCCTCGGCTGACAACTCTCGAGAACGTTGCGGTGCCGCTGATTCTGCGCCGCGTTCCGTGGAACGAAGGACTGCATAAGGCACGTCGGGTGCTGCAGGTCGTCGGCCTGGAAGACAGGGCCGGGCTGTCGCCCCGACGGTTGAGCGGCGGCGAGCAGCAACGCGTGGCGATTGCGCGCGCGATTGTCACCGAGCCGGATTTGCTGATTCTCGATGAGCCGACAGCCTCCCTCGACGGTGATAC
>JAJZVF010000227.1 GCA_021845825.1 Pseudomonadota bacterium
CTGCTCAGCGCCGCGCTGATCGACAAGTCCGACTGGCCACAGGCCGAGGCCAACGGAAGAAGACACGGCTGCATCGTGCTCGACGCCGGCGAACGTGTCTATCCGCTGCGCCGCGAGACCTGGACCGGATTGATTCAGGTGCGGCCGAAGGGGCACACGCGGACGTATTGGACCGATACGGCTGCCGTAAGGTAAGCCCGCTCGCCCCCGCCTCGTGCGCTCATCCGGCCTGCTGCGCAGTTGGGGCGGCGGTCAAAACAACAGCCCGAGTCCGGCGCCGGTGTAATTGGAGAACCCGCCGAGATCGCCCTGAATCCGCACTCCCTCCTCCAAGTCCACCTCGAAATCCGGGCTGAGGAGGTATTGCAGCCCACCGTCGGCGTCGGTGCCCCAGCCCTGACGGTAGCCGGAGTGCGACTGCCCGTAGACCTCGGCGTAGAACTGCAGCCGTGTGCTCGTCTGCCACGTCACCACCAGATCGGGGTTGAAGCTCTGGAAGCGCCGGCCACCCGCGGCGCTCGGCTCGGTCTGCGAGGTGACACCGACCATCAGCGACACCCCGAGCGGGCCGTTGCCGTAGCTGACGATGGCATTGACCGCCCCGCCGAGCCCGCGGCTGCCGAAGGCGCTGTCGCCCGAGGGCAGCGTGGCGAGCGCCTCGCCGGTCCATTGCCAATGCTCGGTGTAGCCGAACGAGTGTTTGATGCCGGCGCTCGTCGGGCCGAACCCGCGCGTCGTCACTGCCGCGCCGCCCGGTCCGACGTTGGCCGACTGGTACTGGAAATTCGGCGGCAGCCAGACGAGCTCCGAATCACCGCCCAGGCCCCAGCGCAGCTCGAGATTCGGCAGCGTATCGATCTCCCCGCCCGGAGAGCCGTACAGGTTGCCCGCCGTCGCGCCCGCCTCGAGGACGGTCATCCCTTGCGGAACCACGCAGCTCGAGTCCCCGACAGTCGGCCGGTCGAGCAGTCCGAGAAGTCCCGACGGTCCGCTGCACGGCGGCGTCGGCGCACCGGCGTATGCCGCAGGAAAAAGCGCCGGCGCGCATGCGGAGAGCGCCAGCACGAGCAAGCCTCGCCGTTTGTTCAATAGTCCGTCCTCTCTCGACTGGAAAATCGGCGCATGGTATCGGCTTCCGATATCTTGTCGGTGCCCGGCAGGGGCCGCCCATGGATCACCAGCCTCTTGAAAAAACGTATGCCGGCCTCGGCTGCCGAGGATTCACCGACGAACGCGCTCAGGGTCGCAGCGGAGCATACCATCACGCGCCCGAGCCTCGCAGCCGGATGCGCCGCCTCCCGCGGCTGGACCATCCAGCCGGACCTGCAGTACTGGCGTCATCCCGGCGGGGGCGATACGCCCGTCACGCTCCTCGGTCTTGTTCGCGTGATGTTCACGTTCTGACAAACGGGCGGCGCGACGAGTCGGCCGCTACGGTCCCGCGAAGGAGCGCCCTGCTCCATTCTGTCGCGCTTTGAGATATGCTTCCTGCGACGTATGCCCGTCCGGGAAGCAGCCGCGGCGGCGGTCTTTGGCGCGGTCTGATACAGCGGCATGTGCTGCGGCATGCGAGCGAGGCAGACATCTGCGGCCGGGCCCCATCGAGGCGCTTCGCCGAAACGGCTACTCGATCGGCCCGGGCACGCTCTGCCGGCTGCTGCACCGGTTGAGCGAGCGGGGTGGCCTCCAGGGGTGCCCCGAGAGGGGCGCACGCCGGCGGCGCTGCGGTGCGATGGCCGAAGGACGCCGGGCGCTTGCGCAAGGATATCCTTACGCGAAGGAACTCTTTGAGGAAATGAGAGTCCTTGAGACTCACGGCCAGGCGCGTGCGAAGGGCTTGCGCAAGATTCCAACCTGCGGAGTTTATTTGTGAAATTACCGGCTCGATTCGACGGCCCGCAGGGCCCGGCGCTGCGCCTGCTGGCCGGGGTGTTCGGCGTGGTGTGGCTCGCGAACGCGGTATTCCAGGCCGTGGCATGGCTCGCCGCAGCGCACGCCAGGGCCAATTTCCTGCACGCGCTCGGCAAACCCGCCACGAAGGTGCCGGAGTGGATCCGGCCGCTGCTGCTGGCGGGGCTCGACCTCACCAAGGCAGTCGGTCCGCAATGGGTGGCCGGCTGCATGGTCGTGATCGCCGTTGTGCTCGGCCTTGCACTGTTGACGCGCACGAAAGTCGCGCTCGCGGCGCGCATCGGCATCGCCTACAGCGTGCTTTGCTGGGTGTTCCTGAACGGTTTCGGATTTCCCTACAGCGGCGGTCAGACCGACCCCGGGGTTTTCGTGGCCTACGCGATCGCCTTCCTGTTCGTGCTGTCGGTGGCGCCCACCCTGCAGGGCCGGGGCGCCGATGCGCCCGAGGTCGGCGGGCGGCTGTGGAATGCGGCCCGGATCAGCTTCGGGGTGCTGTGGCTGTTCGATGCCGCCCTCAAATGGCTGCCGGCGTTCCTCTTTCATTTCAGCAGTCAGATCACCTCGGTGATCCCCGGCCAGCCGCACTGGGTCGCCGCGTGGCTCGGCTTCGTGGCCGGGATGATTCACGCGGTCGGGCCCGTGCCGATCGCCGTCGTCGTGGGTCTGGCGGAGACCGCGATCGCCGTCGCGCTGCTGAGCGGTCGATGGCTGTGCCTCGCCGTTCCGTTCGGTGCGGCGTACTCGCTTTCGGTCTGGGCGACCGCCGAGGCGTTCGGCGGGCCGTACTCCTCGGCCGGCACGGGGGTTCGCGGCAATGTCCTCGGCAACGTCCTGATCTATCTGATCCCGTTCCTGTTCCTCTGGGTAGGCAGCGCACGCAGCCGAGCGGCCAAAACCTAAGAGCGTGCCGGCCTCAATGGCGCCCTTCGCGGCCCGCCTGGGCACCCATTAGGCCGGCGAGCGTCATCAGCTCGCGCGCAAGGGCGGGCAAGAGATCATCGAGCGTGATGATGCCGAGGAGCGCGCCGGAGGCATCGATGACCGGAGCGCGCCGGACGGAGCGCGCATTGAGGGCCTCGATTGCTTCGGCCAGACCGAGCTCGGTCCGCAGCACCAGCGGGTCCGGCGTCATGACATCCGCCACCGTGAGCAGGTACAGGTCCGCTCCCCGCCGGAACTCCCCGCGCACGATGTCCCGATCGGTCAGGATGCCGATCGGCCGGCGCAGAGCCTCGCCGCGCTTGAGAACGACCAGTGCCCCGACGTGGCGATGGCATAGGATTCGCGCCGCATCGGCAAGCGGCTCGTCCTGGAATACGCTCTGCGGCTGCGGTGTATACAGATCCCCTATGTTCACGGTCCGACGATAGCCGCAGCGGATGCCGGCGCGCCATCCGCATTGATACGCATTGGCGCACGAGAGCGCCTGTGGCGAACTTGCCGGGGAACAGGCGTTGTCGGGAGCCGCGCATGAACGTCGGAAATTTCTGCAGCCGCCCGGCGGTCACCGTGACAGCCGGCACGCCGCTTTCGGAGGTCGCCCGGCTGATGCGCGAGCGGCACGTCGGCGCGATCGTGGTCACCGAGGGCAATCCGGAGCACCCACAGGTGGCGGGTATCATCACCGACCGGGACATCGTCTGTGCGCGGATCACGCGCACC
>JAJZVF010000228.1 GCA_021845825.1 Pseudomonadota bacterium
CCGAGGCTGTTTCGCTATGCTTGTCGGCATAAAAGCGAGGGCCCGGGCTCCGATACCACTCTGACCCCGGGCCCCCGGCATTGCGGTGCGCCTGTGGGGGCTTTGCCGCAGGCCCTATATGCCTGCTTCCCCCCGGCGCTGTCCAGCGTTGTGCGCGGGGGGCGTGGGGGTGGGAGCGGATCGGCGGTACCACTGCCGGGGCTGCGGGATCGCCGTTTGGGTCTGCGGCGGGTGTGAGCGCGGACAGTCGTATTGCCCAGGGGACTGCAAGGAGGTGCGTCGGGGTGAGCAACTGCGTCGGGCCGCGGCACGCTACCAGAGGAGCCGCCGCGGAGCGTTGAACCATGCGTCGCGACAGCGTCGCTACCGCCAGCGTCGCCGTCGTGAGCGGACGGCCCCGGAAAAAAAAGTGACTCATCATACTTTCGCTCGCGTTGGCGCCGGCGGCACAGTGGCGGGCAGCCCTGTCACTGTGGTGTCGGAGTCGGCGGATGATCCCGAGACGAGCGAAGCGGCGGCCCCGGAGACCTGCGCGAGCGCCAGCGCGCCGCCGGGGAGGCAGTATTGCGCCTTCTGCCACCGGCCGCTCGATGGACTGGGGCCGGGAGTAGACGGCAATGCAGGTGGAGCTGCATCAGCTTGAGATGCGCTACGAGCGGCTGCGCAAGCGCGCCCCCCGAACCGAGCGGGCGTTGCTCACCTCTCTCGCCGAGATCGGCCAGCAGACTCCGGTCGTGGTGGTCGGGGATGCCGAGCGCTTCGTGCTCATCGATGGCTACAAGCGCGTGCGGGCCTTGAGGCGCCTCGCGCGCGATGTGGTGTTGGCGACGCGCTGGGAGCTTGAGGAAGTCGAAGCCCTGCTGCTCGAGCGGGGCCTGCGTCGGGGGAGCGAGGATGCGCTCGACCAGGCTTGGCTCCTTGCGGAGCTGCAGGAGCGCTTCGGCTACACGCTGGAGGAGCTATCCCGCCGGTTTGAACACAGCAAAAGCTGGGTGAGCGGCCGTCTGGCGCTGATTAAGTGCCTGCCCGTGCAGGTGCAGGAACACGTACGTCTCGGAGCCTTGAGTGCGCACGCGGCGATGAAGTATCTGGTACCGATGGCGCGTGTGGATGTCGCGGCCACCGAGCGGCTCGCCGCCGCGATCCTGCCGCTGAAGCCGACCACGCGGGAAGTGGCGACGCTCTATGCGGGCTGGCAGTCCGGTTCCCAGCGCACCCGGGAGCTCATCCTCTCAAGCCCCAAGGTCTATCTGGATGCGAAGGCGGCAAGCCATCCGGCACCGCCGTCTGCGACCCAACGTTTTCTCGATGATCTTTCCGCCCTCGGCGGTATCGCCCGCCGGGCGCTGCGCGCGCTGCACGAGGGGCTTTTGCCGCAGCTCCCCGAGAGCGAGCGGCTCGAAGTCGGCCATGCGTTCGCGCGCGCGAAGGCCGACCTCGAACGACTCCTGCACCGCTTTGATCTGGAGCACGGCCGCCATGCTGGATGAACCCACCCGGACTGCGATCCTGAAGTTGAAGGCGGCTGGTCACGGCACGCGCGCCATCGCCAGGGCGCTCGCTGTCGCGCGCGCCTCGGTGCGCCGCGTCATCGCCAGCGGCGAGGTGGCCCCGCCACCGCTCATCCGCCCCGAGCTCGCCGAAGCGCAGCGCGAGAGGATCCTCGAGCTCTACGCCCGCTACCAGGGCCATCTTGGCCGGGTACACGAGGAACTCCTCGCCCGCGGCGTGGAGCTTTCCTATCCAGCGCTCACCGCCTTTTGCCGCAAGCACGGGATCGGTGCGCCCCCGCCGCCACCGGCCGGACACTACACCTTTGCCGCAGGCGAGGAGATGCAGCACGATACCTCCCCGCACGCCGCGATGATCGGCGGGCGGTTGACCCCGCTGCAGAGCGCATCGGTGGTGCTTTGCTACTCGCGGCTGATCTTCTTCCAGCACTATCCGCGCTTCACGCGCTTTGAGTGCAAGGCGTTCCTCACCGAGGCGATCCTCTACTTCGGCGGCGCCGCCGCGAGGTGCATGGTGGACAACTCCCACGTGATCGTCGCCGCCGGCACCGGACCTACCATGATCCCCGCCCCCGAGATGGCCGCCTTCGCCGAGCGGTTCGGTTTTACCTTCAAGGCCCACAAGGTCGGAGACGCGAACCGCTCGGCACGCGTGGAGGCACCGTTTCACCGCATCGACAAGGCGTTCCTCGTCGGCTCGACGTTCACCGACTGGCGGGACCTCAACGCCCGGGCACGAGAGAGGTGTGACACCTGGAACGCGACGTTCTCGCCAAAGCTACACGCGAGCCGACGGGAACTGTTCGCTGCCGAGCGGCTGCACTTGAAGCCGCTGCCGCTTTACGTGCCGGAGGTCTATCAGTTGCACACCCGCATTGTCGATGCCGAAGGCTACGTGCATCTGAACCGCAATCGCTACTCGGCCCCCTGGCGGCTCATTGGCCGCACGCTCGAGGTGCGCGAGACGCTCGAGCGCATCGAGCTGTATGAGGGACCGCGGCGGGTCGCAGCCCACCAGCGCGTGTACGAACCGCTCGATGTGCGCGTCACCGACCCTGCCCACCGACCGCCGCGCGGACAGGGGCTCGCACGTCATCCGCAACCGGCCCCCGAAGAGCTCGAGATGCTCGCCGTGGAGCCGCAGGTGGCCAACTACCTGGCGGGACTGAAGCGCCAGATCGGGGATCGGCGGGCGCCGCTGCGGCGTCTGCTCTCGATGCTGCAGGAGTATCCGCGGCAAGCCTTCCTCGCAGCGCTGCGCCAGGCTGAGCACTATCGGCTCTTTGACCTCGATCGGCTCGAGCGCATGGTCCTGCGCGAGATCGCCGAGGAGTACTTCGTGCTCACGCTCACGCCCGAGGGCCGCGATGACTGAAGAACTCAAGCAGCTGCTCGAGAACCTGAAGCTGCGCACCTGTGCCGCGCGCTTCGAGGAAATGCTCATCGCGGCGGAGGCGGCAGGCACCCCGATCGCCACCTTTGTCACTCAGCTGATGCGTATTGAGTGGGAGGGCCGTCAGGAGGAGGCGCTCAAGCGGCGCATCCGCACGGCACGCTTCCCCGAGGAGTGGACCCTCGAGTCCTTCCCGTTCAAAATCCAGACCGGGATCAAGGAACGGCAGATCCGCACCCTTGCCCAGCTCGAGTTCATCCCCAAAGCGGAGAACATCGTGCTGATCGGGGAGACCGGCGTCGGCAAGACGGGATTACTCACCGGGCTTGCCCGCAAGGCGGCGCAGAACGGTTACCGGGTGCTGTTCATCAAGGCGCAGGATCTGTTCGATGAGATGTACGCCTCGCTCGCCGATCGCTCAACGCGCCGGTTGCTGCGCTCCCTCGCCCGAGTGGATGTCTTACTGATTGATGAGCTTGGATATCTCAACATCAAAACAGAGCAGACCAACATCTTCTTCAAGCTCATGGAGGAGCGACATCATCGTCGCCCGACTCTGATCAGCACGAATCTACCGTTTGCGGCCTGGCAGGACTTCCTCGGCAACCCCGCCCTCACCAAAGCGTTACTGAGCCGCGTGCGCGAGCGCTGCCACAC
>JAJZVF010000229.1 GCA_021845825.1 Pseudomonadota bacterium
GCGCCACTTCTCGACTCCACCGAACTCTGACTCCGCGCGGCGGCGGGGCTCCGCCTCGCCGGGCATTGCCCGGGGCGCGGCGGAAACATCCCTGTAGGATGGGAAAGCATCCTGTTTCTTCACGCCTCGGGCAATGCCCGGTGAGTCAAGCTCCTTGAATGATCGCGCCGTTCGTGGCTAACCGGGTTAGGGAGCGGGAAAGTTCGCTACCAGGGCGGGGACTCGTGTATGCTACCACCCGGCTCGTGTCTTTTCGGCTTGACTGTCTCGGCCTCCCGCGCCGCCCGGCGTGATTCGGCCCTGTCCGCCACCCTCGCAAAGCTTCGCGAACCAAGAGGCGGTGGTAATCCGTCTCTTACCTCGTTTCCATCGTGAGTATTTTCTAGTGACTAAGCTATACGTTGGCAATCTCCCTTTCACGGCGACCGATGAGGCCGTCCGGGAGCTGTTCTCGAAGCATGGGACGGTCGAGAAGGTTTCCTTGATCTCGGATCGAGACACCGGCCGGCCGCGCGGTTTCGGCTTCGTGGAGATGTCGAGCGCCGATGCCGCGCGCGCCATGCAGGCGCTCAACGGCGCCGAGTTCGAGGGACGGGCCCTCAAGGTGAACGAGGCCCAGGAGCGCGAGCGCTCCGGCGGTGGCCATCGCGGAGGCGGTTCGCGTCGCTACTGACACGTAAGTCTTGGATCTGCGCCGCCTCCGGCAGCCCGGGCTGGGGGCGGCGAATGTACCGATCTCGGGTGCCGGAGCCGAGAGCGCCCGGCGAAGCGAAGCCGTGCTGCCGCGCGCGGTATGCGTTCGTGGATAATGCAGGTCGGATCCGCGGCGGCATGTCCAGCCCCCCCGGACGCGACCGGGGGCATGTTCGTTTCACCTGCGGAACGTATAAGAATCCATGTAGCGCTCCGTGCTCGCGCGCATCCTCGGTGCCGCCGGTGAAATTGCGCACGACCCGGGAATCACCCTCATCGGCAGCCAAACGGTCCTGGTGCAATGGCTTCCCGACTCACGGACCGGTCACGCTCCTTGCCTGCGCAAAGACCGGTATTCTGATCTAAGCACACGACTTGGACGCCGGCGTGCGGTGTGCGCGGGCCGCGGCGAAGCTGCGCGAGCTGCGGGATTCGGGGGCCGGCCGTTCAGCGCGAGAAGGCGGTGCGTCCGCCAAGCAATGGCGCCTCGGCCCGCTCTGCGGCGACGAACTGCTCGAAGCTCCCTCCGCCCGCACTGCGCTCGAGGCGGCGGGCCTGCGCATCGAGACGCCGCAGGGCATCGAGTTTGTCCGCGCGTCCGAGTCCGGCTTGGCCTACGGCGCGCCTCAGCACGCGCAGCGTCTCGTCGTAGACCTTCAAGGGCACGGGGAAGGGATGTCCATCCTTGCCCCCGAGCGCAAGCGAGAAGCGGGCCGGGTCCGAGAAGCGCGCCGCCGTGCCGTGCACGACCTCGGCCACGAGGGCGAGCGCAGCCACGGTGCGTGCCCCCACGCCGGGCGTGAGGAGCAGATCGGCATAGTCCTTCGGTCCGCGCTCGGCAGCTGCGGCCAATGCACCGTGCAACCGGCGCAATACGATGTCCGAGCCTAGCACTTCGTGCCGTGATGGCAGGCAAAGGTGGGGCACGGTTCGCTGTGCCGAACTCCGCACCGGTGTCTCGATCGCGTCGAGTTGTGGAAACAGGCTGAGCGTCCGACCGTGATCGGGCTGCAGCTTACGCAGCACCCCCAAGGTGCGATCCGGTCCGCCGTGAACGAGTTCGAGTCCGGCGCGCCGGGCCGCCCGCGCGCGGGCATCGGCAAGGTTGAGGATCTGCCCCTGATTGATCCCTTCTATGGCGGCGTGGGGGGAATCGAGGAAGCTCGCGAGACCTTCGGACTGCCAGTGATAGCGCCGCGCCTCCCGGCGCGCCGGGCTCATCCCCTGCTGCACCACGCACCAGTGTCCCGTGGCCGAGACGATGAAGCCGTGCAGGTAGAGCTCGTAGCCGTCCTGGACCGCGGCGCTGTCGATCTTGGCCACCAGGCGGCTCGCGGTGGCGAGTCGTGCGGCATCCATTCCGGTCATCTCACCTACGGCCAGCAGCTCGGCCGGCGTGCAGCGTGAGGCGCGGCCCCGGCCGCCGCACACGTAGACGCCGAGTTCGCGCTGGATTGGCGCCAGCCCGCGCTTCAAGGCACCGAGCACACGGGTGGTGATGCCGGAGGAGTGCCAGTCCATCCCCATCACGGCACCGAAGGACTGGAACCAGAACGGCTGCGCCAGCCGGCGCAGCAATTCGTCGCGGCCATAGTGATGCACAATCGCCTCGGCGATGACGCGCCCGAGCGCGGCCATGCGCGTGCCGAGCCACGCGGGCACATGGCCGCTGTGCAAGGGGAGGTCTGCATAGCCGCTGCGCTGAGTCATGTGTGGCAGTTTGAGCGTCTCGGGAGGTGCGTCAAGCGCGGCGCGCTCCCTGTGCGCCAATGTGACGTGGAACAGCTGCCTTCTGGAATTTACAGTACGAGGTAGCATCACTCATGGCGGCAGCACGGGATTTTTTGATGAGCCCCGATCGATATCGGGCCCGGGCATTCTCTCAGGATGCGCGCAGGGCGAATGACGGGATGCCCGGGTTGCGGGGCGCGGCCCGACCCCGAGGTCATGGCGGCACAGGATCCAGGCGTGCCCGCGCGGCGTCCCGGGCGGTTCCGGCGCCGTAGAATTGTGACCGATTCATCATTTCACAAAACCTTTCAAATGCGTCGTACTGTATTGATTGGCGATGGATTTATCGGAAAAAGCAGGTCGCGGATGCGGTCTGAGACCCCTGCAGGCGCGAGGCGACCGGGGCGCCATGCTCGAGTATCGCGCGGCGCTGCCGATACTGTGCGTCATGAGATATATAGAGTCGAAAGAGCAGAGTGCCGAGCTGCTGCGGCTCACGCTGCCGCTGATGGCCCGCCAGGAAGCTGCCTATCACCCGGTCAGCTACACGCTCTGGTACGAGCATGTCGCCGGGATTAACCCCCCGTTGAGCGTCGCGCTGACGGCCCGGCTCGACTGCAATCAGCCGCTCACGGAAGATGAGGTGTACCGTCTGTACATGCGTCACGTCTCGGAGCGCGACGCGGCAGTGCTGGACACCCTGCAGCAGCGGTTGCAAAGCCTGCTCGACGACACTGCCCGGACTTTCAATAGCGCCGGCGAGGACACCGGTCAGTTTGCGCGTACCCTACGTTCCAGCCGCTCAGATCTCGCCGAAGAAGCCACGGTCGCCAAAGTGCAGCAAGTGATCTCGCGTCTGCTCGGCGAAGCACAGCGCATGGAGGCAGTGACGCAGATTCTCACCGAGAAGCTCGAAGGCAGGACGGAAGAAGTCAAAGCGCTGACCAAGAAACTGCAGCAAGCCCAGACCGAGGCGCTCGTCGATCCGCTGTGTGGTATTGCCAACCGGCGCGGGTTCGTGCGTGAAGCCAGAGCGATGGTCGAGTCCGGTGAAGGTCTGAATGGCTGTGCACTGGTGTTGGTCGACGTCGATCACTTCAAGCATATCAATGACAGCTACGGACATC
>JAJZVF010000230.1 GCA_021845825.1 Pseudomonadota bacterium
GTAGAGGTCGATCGTCTCGGTGCGCAGGCGCCTCAGGCTGTCCTCGCAGTTGCCGCGGATGGCCTCGGGACGGCCGTCGATGACCCGCTTGCCGAGCACCCCGGCCATGCCGCCCTTCGTGGCGAGAAGCACACGCGAGCGATGCGGGGCGAGCACCCGGCCGATCAGGGTCTCATTGGCGCCGAAGCCGTAAAGCGCTGCGGTATCGAAGTAATCCACACCGAGATCGAGCGCGGCGAGCAGCAGGCGCTCCGCTTCCCGAGGGGCCGGCGGCATCCCGTAGGCGTGGTTGAGACTCATGCAGCCGAGCCCGAGTGCGGTGACCGTGAAGGGCCCGATCTGGCGCTGGCGAAACGGTGGGTTGTCCATCGGAGTGATACGGGGGAAATGCTTGATTCTCGCCCGCGCCTCACCCGCAGGAAAGAGGCCCGTCAGGCTAGCAGATATCAGAGTCTGCTATCGCCCGCGGTGGAGTACCGACGGGCCAGCTCGCCCGAGATGCGCAGCGCGTGGCGAATGAGCGGTGTGACCGGCTTGTGTGCCGACACCGCCAGGCACAGCTTGCTCAGCAGCCGCGGGTGCTCGATCGGGCGGATGAGAAACGCGTGCGGCTCGGCCGCGGCGCGCACGGCGCCGGCGCCGAGCACCGCATGCCCGTATCCGGCGCGCACCAGCTCGAGAATGGCCGGCACGCCGGAGACTTCCCAGGCTATCGCGAGCTTCAGGCCCGAAAGGGCCGCCTGAGCCTCGACCAGCCTGCGGATCGCCTGGGTGTGATCCGGGATCACGAGCGGGTGATGCGCCAGATCGGCGAACACCACCGGCGCCTCGATTCGCAATCCGGCGCGCCGCGGCCGGCCCCGCGCCGGCCCGATCAGGCACAGTGGCTCATCGAGAAGGGGGTGGATCTCGATGGCGGCCTGGGCCTCAGGGTTGTGCACCAGGGCGAGATCCACCCGGCCGGTGGCGATCCACTCGATGAGGTGGGTGGAGAGGCCCTCGACGACGACCATGCGCGCCCTGGGCAGATGATCGCGGAAGCGCTCGGCGAGCGGCCGGATGAGCAGGCGCCCCAAGCTCGGCGGCACGCCGATCGTCACGCGGCCTGCGGGCACCTCCCGGCCTGCCTCGATGTCCTCCCGGGCCTGCTGCACCAGCTGCAGGATGCCCACGCTGCGCTCGAACAGCCGCCTGCCCGCTTCGGTCAACACCACGCCGCGGCCGGTGCGCTTAAGAAGCGAGCAGCGCAGGTCCGTCTCGAGCAGCCTCACCTGGCGGCTGAGCGCCGGCTGTGCGACATCGAGAATCATAGCCGCGCGGCTGAAGCTGCCGAGCTCGGCAACACGCACGAAGTATTCGAGCTGTTTGAGATTCATGGCGGCAGCCGGTGGGGCGGCGTTCATTCTGCCACGACTGCCCCCACGCCCGGGCGCTAACCTGCATTATTCGCTGGCGCCGACCCGTGCGGCAGCGAAGCGAGTCCGCGCTGAACGGTCGCGCCGTTCGCGGGCAACCCCGGCTAACGCAACCTGCCGCCGAAGTGCTCCGGCGGCGAGCGGCCAAATCCCCGCCGCGGCCTGCGGCCCGCGCTCAGATGTGGCCGGGCAATCGACCGGAATGGCGCTGCGGCGGTTGGTTCGCCATGCCAAAGCTCTCCCCGGCGCTCTTGCGCTTGATCGGCCGGGCGAGCAGATAGCGGTCGCCGAGCCACTCGATCGCCTTCGCTCTCGCTGCGCTGTAGTCAACCACCCACTCACGTGCCTTCTCGGCATAGCTCATGCGTTGCATAGCGCCGCTCTCCTCACGTCTTTGCCTGCTCATAACAAACGATAATGTGTGCACGCTCGGGGATTTACCAACCCACTGCTCCCGATGGAGCGGCCCGCACCCCACTTTCGAGAGAGCATCGCACCTGACGTCCCGGATCTTCGCCACCGAGGCGAGGCAACACCCTTCAGCGAGGTTGCGCAACGCGGCCGCAAGACAACGCTGCTCGGCAGCCCGCCCCGCTTGAACAAAGCGTAGCGCCGGTGCCGGGCGAAGCGCCATCGGTATATCTACCATCCGTGTTATCATCACCGTGCCGCACATCATGAGCGAGCTCGCCCCCTCCTTTGCCGACATCGAGGCCGCCCACCGGCGGCTTGCCGGTGTCGTTCATCGCACCCCCGTACTGACCTCGGCCACTGCCGATGCGATGACCGGCGCGCGCCTGTTCTTCAAGTGCGAGAATTTCCAGCGCACGGGCGCGTTCAAGCTGCGTGGAGCATACAACGCGATTGCCAGACTCACCGCCGGCGGCGGGACCGCCGGGGTGACCGCCTTCTCCTCCGGGAATCATGCCCAGGCGATCGCACTGGCCGCGCGCCTGCTCGGCACCCGCGCGTTGCTCGTCATGCCGCAGGATGCGCCGCAGATCAAAGTGACGGCCACCCGCGGCTATGGAGGGGAGGTGGTGTTCTACGACCGCCGCACTGAGGATCGTGAGGCGATCGGCCGGCGCCTCGCCGATGAGCGCGGCCTTGCGCTGATCCCGCCGTACGACCATCCGGACGTCATGGCCGGCCAGGGTACGACCGCCAAGGAACTCTTCGAGGATGCAGGCGACCTCGATCTGCTGCTGGTACCGCTCGGCGGCGGCGGACTGCTGTCAGGGTGCGCGGTGGCGGCCCGGGCCCTGTGTCCGGGCTGCGCGGTGATCGGAGTGGAGCCGCTGGCCGGTGATGACGGGCAACGAAGCCTGCGTGCCGGGCATATCGTGCACATCGACTCCCCCGACACCCTCGCGGACGGCGCCCGGACTCAGCACCTGGGACAATACACTTTTCCCGTGATCCGCAGCCTCGTCCGCGACATCGTCACGGTGAGCGACGCGCAGCTTGTCGATGCGATGGCCTTTTTCGCCGCCCGCATGAAAATCATCGTCGAGCCCACCGGCGCGCTGGCGGCGGCGGCAGTCTTCGCCGCCCGGGTGCCGGTGCGCGGCCGGCGCGTGGGGATCGTGCTCTCGGGCGGCAATGTGGATCCGACGCATTTCGCGCGACTCGTGCTGCATGCCGCCGGAAAGGCTGCGGTGCAGTGCTGACAGCCGCGAGCCGGTCACGCCTTCGCCCGATGCTCAGGCCTGCTCCGCTTCGCCTGCGGGTCCGGCACCTGCTGGGTGATGCAGTGAATGCCGCCGCCGCCCAACAGGATCTCCCGCGCCGGCACCCCGACCACACGCCGTCCGGGGCACAGCCGCTGCAGGCAATCCGCCGCGAGCGCATCGGTACGCGGATCCAACAGCGGCATGACCAGGCCGCCGTTGGCGAAGTAGAAATTCACGTAGCTGCCCGCCAGCCGGTCGCCGGCTCTGCGCGGCTTGCAGCCGCCCCGGGGCGCAAGGCCCCGCGCTTCTTCCTCCGTCATGTACAGCGGCCCCGGCATGGGCAGCTTCGTGACCTGCAGTCGGCGTCCGCGCGCATCGCGCGCCTCGCGCAAGCGCTCCCAGGCATCGCACGAAACGGCGTACTGGGG
>JAJZVF010000036.1 GCA_021845825.1 Pseudomonadota bacterium
TGAGGCTCGCGGCGGTGAGCACGCCCGAGCGTGCGGCCTGCTCGACGGCTTCGTTGACGGCCTCGTGCAGGCCGAAGTCATCGGCGGTGATGATGAGGAACTTCAATGACGACCTGCCCGGCGGATGAGTTCCTTGCGCGGACTTTCCGCGCACGCCGTCGTCCCTTTCCCGCGCGTCCTGCCGCGGCCGGTCGCGGCGGGTGAGAGAATCTCCTGCCGGTCAGCGTCCCGGACAATCCGTTTGGCGCTTGTGCGGGGGTCTCCTGTCGTCTCGCACATGAATATCGCCGGCCCGGCCGCCCTCAGGCCTCGTGCGCGCGCAGGAAGCGGAAGAACTCCACACCCTCGCGCAGCCGGCGCTTGGTCATCTCCCAGCTGAGAAGCATCTCGCCGGTGAGCTCGGCGATCTTGCGCGGGCGGAAGTAGAAGCGCTTGTAGAAGGTCTCCACCGCGTGGTAGATCTCCTTCGCCGGCAGGTGCGGGTAGCTGATCGGCGCGAGCTGAATTCCACGGTCGTTGACCAGGTTCAGGTTCTCGTGCGCGGTGATCCAGCCGTTCTCGACCGCCTGGGCATACAGCTGCGTGCCGGGGTAGGGGGCGGCGAGGGACACCTGGATGGTGTGCGGGTTGATGTCCATCGCGAACTGGATGGTCTCGCGGATGGTGTCGGGGGTTTCCCCGGGCAGGCCGAGAATGAACGTGCCGTGGATGGTGACGCCGAGCTTGCGGCAGTCTTTGGTGAAGCGGCGGGCGATGTCGGTACGCAGGCCCTTCCTGATGTTGTGCAGGATCTGGTCGTTGCCGGACTCATAGCCGACCAGCAGCAGGCGCAGGCCGTTGTCCTTCATGATTTTCAGTGTCTCGTAGGGCACGTTGGCCTTGGCGTTGCACGACCAGGTGACGCCGAGCCTGCCGAGGCCGCGGGCGATCTCCTCCACCCGCGGGCGGAAGTCGGTGAAAGTGTCGTCGTCGAAGAAGATCTCCTTCACCTGCGGCATGTTTTCCTTGATCCAGCGAACCTCCTCGATGACGCTGGCGGCGCTGCGCACCCGGTAGCGGTGCCCGCCCACGGTCTGCGGCCAGAGGCAGAAGGTGCACTTCGAGCGGCAGCCCCGCCCGGTATAGAACGACACGTAGGGGTGCTGCAGGTAGCCGATGAAATAGTTCTCGATCGTGAGGTCGCGCTTGTAGACCGGCGTGACCCACGGCAGATCGTCCATGTTCTCGATCATCGCCCGGGCGGGGTTGTGCTCGATCTGGCCGTCGGGGCGGCGGAAGGAGAGGCCGGATATCCCGGCGAAGGGACGCCCTTCGGCGACCTCCTTCAGGGTGTAATCGAATTCCTCGCGGGCCACGAAGTCGATCGCGCGCGAGGCGCCGAGCGAGCCCGCCGGGTCAACCGCCACCTTCGCGCCGACCATGCCGATGAGCAGACGGGGGTTTTCCTCCTTCAGCAGCTCGGCCACCTTGGCATCGGTGGGAAAGGAGGGGGAACTGGTGTGCATGACGAGCAGGTCGTACTCGCGCGCGAGCGGCAGCACCTCGGCCATGGACAGCCCGTCGGCCGGCGCATCGAGCAGCCGGCTCTGCGGTACCAGGGCCGCGGGTTGGGCGAGCCAGGTCGGATACCAGAACGAGCGGATCTCGCGCTTGGCCTGATAGCGCGCACCGGCGCCGCCGTCGAAACCGTCGAACGACGGGGCTTGCAGGAACAGGGTCTTCATCATGAGCTCTTCCTCAGGTAATCGGGTGGGCCGAGCCGTCGCGGGCCACACGGTAACGCTGCTGCCGCCAGTGCACTTCCCGCGCGGCGAAACCCCGGCACCAGAGGGCAAAGCCGAGTGCATCGCTTGCGGGCAGCGCCCAAAGCCGCTTGAGGCTCCCTCCAGGGGCGGATTCCGGCGCGTAAACCACTAAATGTAGCACGACCCGCGCTGCGGCGGTGGCGCCGAGCAGGATGAGCGCACCGGTGCTCGCTCCCGCGAGCGCACAACCGAGGACGGCCATCGGCAGGCTGAAGGTCACGGCCGAAGCGGCGTAACCCCCGGGGCGCACCGCCCGGATGGTCCGCAGCCACCGCGTCTCGTGTTGAACGAGCTGCCGGAAGCTCGGCTCGTCGACCGAGGTCTCGACCTCGACGTGCGAGAGCACGGTCGCCAGACCCTGTCGGCGCGTGAGCTCTCCGAGCCGGTAGTCGTCGGCCAGCTGGTCGGCGATCGCGTGAAAACCGCCAATGGCGGACAGAACGTCACGCCGCAGTGCAATAGTGGCGCCAAAGGCAAAGCTGCGTGATCCAAACAACGCCGCCACCCGGACCGAAGGCATGAACCAGTCGTTGACGAACAGCGCGCCGAGCTCGGACCACAGGCGGGTACTTCCGGCGGCCGCCACCGGCCTTCCCCGGTAAGGACAGGTCACGATGCCGACACCGGCATCCGCAAGCGGCGCACACACACCCTGCAGATATCCCGGAGGAACACGCACGTCGCTGTCGGCGAGCACCAGCCATTCATGCCGCGCCACCTCCATCATGTTGATGAGGTTGCTGACCTTGGCGCTGTGGCCGTGGCGGCGGGGATCGATCACGACGGCGATGTCGAGCCGGGGGAACTGCGCCTGCAGGCGCCGGACAACTGCGAGCGCAGGGTCGGCCGGCTGCTGCACCCCGAATATGATCTGCATGGTGGGATAGGCCTGCTCGCAGAGCGAGCGCAGGTCCTCATAGAGCGCCGGCTCGGCTCCGCAAAGTGGCTTCAGCACGGTCACGGGACGCAAGGCTCCGACCGCCTTTGCAATGCGTTTGTGGCGGTAAAGCCACATCGCGATGCAGGCGACGAGCAGGTAGCCCAGGGCAGCCGCGGCCAGCACTAATCCGAGCGCGGCCAAGGCTTGGCCAGCTATACTTAACGCG
This sequence comes from Pseudomonadota bacterium, assembly GCA_021845825.1. Classification (GTDB taxonomy): domain Bacteria; phylum Pseudomonadota; class Gammaproteobacteria; order Steroidobacterales; family Steroidobacteraceae; genus 13-2-20CM-66-19. Next base: position 2,912 of record JAJZVF010000036.1, read on the forward strand.
GAGCCGGTTATCATGTCCAACAACATCCGCACGTTGCAGGCTTCCGATGAGCGCTGAGGCAGAGGATTTTCGAGTCCGTGAACGGGCGTATAGGGTACACGTTTGAGGGTCTGCGAGGGATGAGATAATGGACGTATACGGCGGCGATATGTTGCTAGAGCACGACAGCTTGGCTGGACCGGATGCCCTGATCCTGGTCGATGAGGCGGACCGCGAGGTCGGCCATGCCAGCCGCACCCGCTGCCACGAAGGGGCCGGCCTGCTGCACCGGGCGTTTTCACTGTTCATCTTCAACGATCGGGACGAGCTGCTGGTGCAGCAGCGATCGGCGGCGAAGCGGCTCTGGCCGCTGTACTGGTCGAACAGCTGCTGCAGCCATCCGCGGCGCGGTGAAGCCATGGAGCAGGCGGTCCATCGGCGCCTGTACGAAGAGCTGGGAGTCAAATGCCTATTGCACTTTCTATTCAAGTTCCAGTATCAAGCACAATTTGACGGTGCAGGGGCCGAGCATGAAGTGTGCTCGGTGTTCATCGGACGCTCGAGCGCACCCGTGCGTGCCAACCGCGATGAGATCGCGGCATGGCGCTGGGTGAGTCCCGAGGCGCTCGATGAGCAGATGCGGGGCGTCGGCTCGCAGAGCTTCACGCCCTGGTTCACCCTGGAATGGGAGCGGATCAGGCGGGATCACCGGGCGGCGTTGCAGGCACTGCAGCGCGAGTCCGCGCGGGTAGAGTAGCGGCTTCGCCGACGGAGCCGGCCGGTCGAGCAGACCGGACCAACCACGGGAGAGCGGATTTTGGGTATTCCACTGATTCAACAGTACCGGGTCGCCCGGTACATCCTGGGCCACAAGCTGCGCGGGCATAAGCGTTATCCGCTGGTGCTGATGCTCGAGCCCCTGTTCCAATGCAACCTCGCCTGCGCCGGCTGCGGCAAGATCGACTATCCGAAGGAGATCTTGCAGAAGCGGCTGTCGCTCGAGCAGGCGCTCGCCGCGGTGGACGAGTGCGGCGCGCCCATGGTGTCGATTCCGGGGGGCGAGCCGCTCATCCACAAGGACATGCCGAGCATCGTCGCGGGCATCGTCGCGCGCAAACGCTTCGTGTACTTGTGCACCAACGCCATCCTGCTCGCCAAGCACATCGACGAGTACCGGCCCTCGCCGTATCTCACCTTCTCGGTGCACCTCGACGGCAACCGCGAGCGCCACGACCGCTCGGTCTGTCAGGAAGGGGTGTTCGACAAGGCCGTGACGGCCATCCGGCTCGCCCGCTCCAAGGGGTTTCGGGTCACGGTGAACTGCACGCTGTTCGAGCAGGAGGACCCGGCCGATGTGGCCGATTTCTTCGATACCGCGATGAGCCTCGGCGTCGAGGGCATCACGGTCTCCCCGGGCTACAGCTATCAGCATGCGCCCCGCCAGGACGTGTTCCTCGGCCGCAGCGCGAGCAAGCGGCTGTTTCGCGAGATCTTCAGGCACGGCCGCGAGCGCCGCGCGCGCTGGTCGTTCAACCACTCGGCGCTGTTTCTCGATTTCCTCGCCGGCAACCAGAGCTATCAGTGTACGCCGTGGAGCACGCCGACCTACAACCTGTTCGGCTGGCAGCGGCCCTGCTACCTGCTCACCGACGAGGGCTATGCGCCGAGCTACCGCTCCCTCATGGAGGACACCGACTGGCAGCGCTACGGCGTCGGGCGCAACCCCAAGTGCAACAATTGCATGGCCCACTGCGGATACGAGGGCACCGCGGTCGATGATGCCTTCGCGCATCCGCTGAAGGCGCTCAGAGTCTCGCTGCGCGGACCGCGCGTCAGCGGCCCGATGGCCCCGGAGCTGCCCGTGCTCTACGCGGAGCCGCCGCTGAAGGCCGAAGCGCCCGCGGAAGTGACCATTCCGCTTGCCGAGGTGCGTGCGAGCGCGAACCGGGAAGACCGCCGTGTCAGCGGCGCCTGAGATCGCGGGCACGCAGCTCGAGGCCTGGCGGGCGCGGATGGAGGATGCTCTGGCGCGGCGGCTGCCGCGCGCCGAGGAGCTGCCGCAGCGCCTGCACGCGGCCATGCGCTACAGCGTGCTCGGCGGCGGCAAGCGCGTGCGTCCCATCCTGCTGCTCGCCACCGCGCACGCCCTGGGGCTGAGGGAGAGTGAGGTCGAGGCTGCCGCCTGCGCTCTGGAGCTGGTGCACGTCTATTCGCTGGTGCACGATGACATGCCGGCGATGGACGACGATGATCTGCGCCGCGGGCGGCCGACCTGCCACAAGGCCTACGACGAGGCGACGGCGCTGCTCGTGGGCGATGCGCTGCAGTCGCTCGCCTTTGAGCTGCTCGCGCGCGACCCGGGGTTGCCGCAGGACCCCGCCGTGCGTGTGCGCCTGATGGGCCTGCTGGCCGAGGCCATCGGCAGCCTGGGGATGGCCGGCGGGCAGGCGATCGACCTCGAGTCCGAGGGGATGACCCTCGACATCGAGCAGGTCGAGCGGATGCACTCGCTCAAGACCGGCGCCCTGATCCGCGCGAGCGTGATGATGGGCGCCGCCTGTGTGAGCGGCCTCGAGCCGGCGGTCGAGCGCGCGCTTGCGGGCTTCGCCGCCCCGATCGGCCTCGCGTTCCAGATCCAGGACGATCTGCTCGATGAGCTCAGCGACACCGCCACGCTCGGCAAAGCCGCCGGCGCCGATCGGGAGCACGGCAAGTCCACCTACCCTTCCATCCTCGGCATCCCGGCCTCGCAGGAGCGGGTCCGCCGGCTTCATCAGCAGGCGCTGGAATCGCTCGCGCCGCTCGGGCGCGGTGCCGATGCATTGCGGGCGGTGACCGACTGGCTGCTGGCGCGGCGGAACTGACCGCGGGAGTCCCATGCTGTTCGATCCCGCGCAATCCGACGAGGCTTTCCAGGATGCGATCCTCCCGCACGTCTCGCGCACGTTCGCGCTGACGATCCCGCAGCTGCCGCCGGCGCTGCGCACCGCGGTGACGAGCGCGTATCTGCTGTGCCGCATCGCCGACACGATCGAGGATGAGCCGGCCCTGAGCGCGGCGGATACCTACGCCTGTCTGCAGCGCTTCACCGCGGTGGTGCAGGGCAGGGAGGATGCCGCGCGCTTCGCGCGCGAGGTGACCCCAAGGCTCTCCGGGCACACGCTCCCGGCCGAGCGCGATCTCCTGGCCAACACGGCGCGGGTGATCCGCGTCGTCGGCGGCTTCGAGGCGCGCCAGCGCGCCGCCATCCGCCGCTGCATCGAAGTGATGTGCCACGGCATGCATCACTTCCAGCGCACCGCCAGCCTGAAGGGGTTGGCCCGCTGCACCGACCTCGATGCTTACTGCTACTACGTGGCGGGCATCGTCGGGGAGACTCTGACCGAGCTGTTCTGCGCCTACTCGCCGCTCATCGGCCGGCAGCACGCGGGGCTCTACGCGCTCGCGCCCTCCTTCGGCCAAGGCCTGCAGATGACCAACATCCTGAAGGACGTGTGGGAAGACCGTGAGCGCGGGGCCTGCTGGCTGCCGCAGGAGGTGTTCAGCCGCTACGGCGTCGAGCTCGCCACGCTCACCCCCGCGCGCTCGGATGCGCGCTTCCACGCCGGCGTGATGGAGCTGATCGGCGTCGCTCACCGGCACCTGCACAACGCGCTCGCCTTCACGCTCCTGGTACCCGCCGATGAGGCGGGGATCCGCCGTTTCTGCCTGTGGGCGATCGGCCTGGCGGCCCTCACGCTGCGCAAGATCCAGGACAATCCCGGCTACACCAGCGGACAGCAGGTGAAGGTCTCCCGCTCGGCGGTGGCGATGACCCAGACCCTGACCAATCTCTCTGTGCGCAAGGACCGGGTGTTGCGTCAGCTCTTCGCGCGCGCCGCGCGCGGACTGCCGCTCAGCGAAGCGCCCGTGCCGCTGCGGCCCGCGGGCGTGTGGTGCGGGACCGATGAGCAGATCCCCCCTTCTTGCGTGCAGATCGGAGGCACGGCTTCTTGAACGACCACGCACAGACGCAGGCCGTCGAGGCGCTATTCCAGCCAGCCGCCGCGGCGGCGGCGCCGGCCGCCGCGCACATTCCGGACCTCGAGCGCTCGATCGGCGAGGCGCGCGATGCGCTCATCCGCCTGCAGCGCAGCGACGGCCACTGGCTGTTCGAGCTCGAGGCCGACTGCACCATCCCGGCCGAATACATCCTGATGATGCATTATCTGGATGAGATCGACGTGCAGCTCGAGCGCAAGCTCGCGGTGTATCTGCGCGCGCACCAGGCCGAGCACGGTGGCTGGCCGCTCTACAGCGGCGGGCAGCTCGATCTGTCCTGCACCGTCAAGGCCTACTTCGCCTTGAAGCTCGCCGGCGATGACCCCGAAGCCGCGCACATGCGCCGGGCCCGTGCGGCGGTGCTGGCGCGCGGCGGCGCGGCACACGCCAACGTGTTCACCCGGATCGCGCTCGCGCTGTTCGGCGAGGTGCCCTGGCGCGCCGTGCCCTACATCCCGGTCGAGATCATGTTGCTGCCGAAGTGGTTCCCGTTCCACCTCGCCAAGGTCTCATACTGGTCGCGCACGGTGATGGTGCCGCTGTTCGTGTTGTGTACATACAAGCCCGTGGCGCGCAATCCGCGCAATGTGCACATCCCGGAGCTGTTCACGACGCCCGCCGAGCACGAGCGGCATTACTTCCGCCTGCCCCGTCAGGGCAGGTGGCTCGCGCGGGTGTTCTTCGCGCTCGATCGCCTGGGCAGGCTGATCGATCCGCTCATTCCGGCGGGCACGCGCGCGCGGGCCACGCGGCGCGCCGAGCAGTGGACGCTCGAGCGTCTGAACGGCGAGGACGGCCTGGGGGCGATCTTTCCGGCGATGGTGAATGCGCTCGAGATGATGGTGCTGCTCGGCTACCCGGCGGACGATCCGCGCCGGGTGACCGCCAAGCGCGCCCTGCAGAAGCTGCTGGTCATCGAGGGTGATCGGGCCTACTGTCAGCCGTGCGTCTCGCCGGTGTGGGACACGGGGCTCGTCTGCCTGACGCTGCAGGAGACGGGCGATGCGCAAGCGCGCGCGGCGGCGCTGCGCGGCCTCGACTGGCTGCAGCCCCGCCAGGTGCTCGAGCCGATCGGCGACTGGCGGGTTCGCCGCCCGCGCCTGCGGGCCGGCGGCTGGCCGTTCCAGTTCGGCAATGCGCATTATCCGGACCTCGACGATACCGCGGTGGTCGCCTGGGCCATGCACCAGGCGCAGATCCGCGAGCGCGCCCCGCAGCGCTACTGCGCGGCCGTCGAGCGCTCGCTCGAGTGGCTCGCGGGCATGCAAAGCAGCAACGGCGGCTTCGCGGCGTTCGATGTCGACAACACGCACTACAAGCTCAACCTGATCCCGTTCGCCGATCACGGGGCGCTGCTCGATCCGCCGACCGCCGATGTCACCGCGCGCGTGGTGACGGTGCTGTCCCATGCCCGGCGGCCGCAGGACCGGCCGGTCATCGCTCGCGCGCTCGCCTACCTCAGGGCGGAGCAGGAGGCGGACGGGTCATGGTTCGGGCGCTGGGGAACCAACTACATCTACGGCACCTGGTCGGTGCTCGTCGCCTTCGAGGCGGCCGGTATCGCCGCCGCCGATCCGGCGGTGCGCCGCGCGGTCGCCTGGCTGCTCTCGCGTCAGAACGAGGACGGCGGCTGGGGCGAAAGCAACGACAGCTACGATCTTGCGCACTACGAGGATCCGCGTTTCATCAGCACGCCGTATCAGACAGCCTGGGCGCTGCTCGGGCTGATGAGCGCCGCGGAGGCCGGATCCGATGCCGTCAGGCGCGGCGTCGCCTACCTGCTGCGCACCCAGGAGCAGGGCCTGTGGCGGCACCCCACCTTCACCGCACCCGGCTTCCCGCGCGTGTTCTACCTGAAGTACCACGGCTACAGCGCTTTTTTCCCGCTCTGGGCGCTCGCGGCCTATCGACGCCGGACGGGCCGCCGGAGCGAGCCCGGCAGCCCTTGAGCCGGGTCGGCATCGTTACGGCGCTCGCGCGCGAGGCGCGCGCCCTCGCCCCCGGGAGGGCCGGCGCCGCCGATATCGGCGGCATCCGCATTTACCGCCTCGGGGAGGCGCTCATCGCGGTGAGCGGGATGGGCTGGGAGGCGGCGCTCGCGGGGACCCGTGCGCTCAGGGCGGCGGGCGCGACGGCGCTCGCGAGCGTCGGTACCGCGGGTGCGCTCGACCCGGCGCTCGGCTGCGCGGCGATCGTGCTGCCGGAGGAAGTTATTTCGCTCGAGGGCGCGCCCGTGCGGGCCGACCCGCGCTGGCGGCAGGCGCTCGAGCGCGCGCTCCCGCGCGAGCGCATCTGCGCGGGACGCCTCCTCAGCACCCCTTTGCCGCTCGGCACGCGGCTCGACAAGGCGATCGCCTGGCGGGAAACGCACAGCGTGGCGGTGGACATGGAGAGCGCGGCCGTCGGGCGGGCAGCCGCCGACGCCGGCCTGCCGTTCATCGCCGTCAGGGTCATCGTCGATATCGCCGGCGAGGATCTGCCGGCGGCGGTGCTGGCCGCGAGCGGCGCGGCGCATCCCTCGCTCGGCAAGCTGCTGGCGGGTCTCGCGCTCGCGCCCCTCGACGTAGGCGCGCTGATGCGTCTGGCGAGGCGGTTTCGCGCGGCGTGCGCCGTGCTGGCATCGATCGGCGAGCCGGGATTGCCGCCCTGGCGGGCGCTCAGCGGCGCCGACTGGGAGGCGAGTTGAAAGCGCTGGTGACCGGGGCCACCGGCTTCGTCGGCGCGGCGCTGGCGAGAACGCTGTGTGCGGCGGGCTGGCAGGTGCGCGTCCTGGTACGCGTCGGCTCCGACCGGCGCAACCTTCGCGCCCTGACCGTCGAGGCGGTGCCGGGGGATCTCACCGATGCGCCCTCTCTCGAGCGGGCGGTCGAGGGCTGCGATGCGGTATTCCATGCCGCCGCCGATTACCGCCTGTGGGTTCCGGACCCCGAGCCGATGTATCGGGCCAATGTCGAGGGAACGCAGAAGCTGCTCGAAGCGGCTCACCGGGCCGGGGTGCAGCGTATCGTCTACACCAGCAGCGTCGCCACCATCGGCCTGCCGGCCGACGGCGCCCTGGGGACCGAGGCGACGCCGGTGAGCCTCGCGGACATGGTGGGCCACTACAAGCGCTCGAAGTTTCTCGCCGAGCAGCAGGCGCTCGCGGCGGCCGCGGGCGGAGTGCCCGTGGTGATCGTCAATCCCGCCGCTCCGGTCGGACCGCGGGACGTCAAACCGACGCCCACCGGTCAGATCGTGCTCGATGCGGCGTTGGGCAGAACGCCGGCCTATGTCGATACCGGGCTCAATGTGGTGCACGTCGATGACGTCGCCGCGGGTCACGTGCTGGCGTTTCACCACGGCCGTGTCGGGGAGCGCTACATCCTCGGTGGAGAGAATCTGCCGCTGCGGCAGATCCTGCTCGAGGTGACCCGGCTCGCCGGCCGTCCCCCGCCGCGCGTGCGCCTGCCGCACGGGGTGGTACTGCCGATCGCGTACGCGGCGGAGTTCTTCGCCAGGCTGACCGGCAAGCCCACCCGCGTCACCGTCGACAGCGTGCGCATGGCGCGCAAGCGCATGTATTTCTCGAGCGACAAGGCCGTGCGCGAGCTCGGCTACCGCTTCAGACCTGCGCGCCTCGCGTTCGAGGATGCTCTGCGCTGGTTCCGTGAGGAGGGGTACCTGCCTCAGAAGGGATAGCCGATCCCGGTGAACACCGCCATGCCTTCGCCGCCCACGCCGATGTCGACGTAGCCGACGACCGAGGGCGGGGCGATGCCGCGGAAGCCGATGCCCACGACGTTGTGCAGATGGTGCAACGGCAGAATGCCGTGGCTGAAGACGCGGCCGCTGTCGAAAAACGGTGTCACCTGGATCTCGACGTGGGTCGAAAGCGTATGAAAGGAGAGGATAGTCTTGCGCAGCTCGATGTTGGCCACCAGCGCGTCGCGACCGTAGAAGCGCGAGGAGCCATAGCCGCGCAGCGGCTGCGAGCCGCCGATGACGTCCTCGTCGCCGCCGAGGCGGCTCAGCCCCCAGAAGGGCACATGATTGGTCGTCGGCTCGTAGCGCACGTCGAAGTGCGTCGCGACGGTGAGGGTGCGGCTCGGCGACCAGTAGAAGCGCGCATCGACCCCGGTTTCGGTAAACAGCGAGTCGTCGATATTGGCGTTGCGGCTGGCTATGCCGCCATAGGCGATGACGTACGCGCCGCGCGTCGGAATGACGATGTTGTTGCGCGTGTCGTAGATCATCGAGACGCGGTTGAGCAGCTCGTGCGTGGTGCCGAGCCCCAGGATGTCCTTGAAGCGCTGGCTGATCGAGGGCAGGTGCAGGAGCCGGCTCGCGCCGATCTTCACCTTGCGGGCGATGAAGGTGTAGGCGAACTGCCAGGCGTGCGTGATGTTCCAGCCGACCGTGCCGTTCACCCACATCTGCTGGTCCGTGTACACGGTCTGATTGATCCGGAGCGAGTTGTTGCCGATGCCGTAGAAACGGGGCGTGCCGTTGCGGTCGTAGACGGCCTCGACGCTCCAGGACAAGAGGCCCGTGCGCAGCCGCCCCGTCTCGAACTTCCCATCGAAGCCGCTTTGGACGTGCTGGTTCGCGCCCCCGGTGAGGAACCACTGTGTGTTCGGCGAGGGGTACTCGTAGATCCGGGCGTCCCAACCCCAGCCGAAGTAGGGATTGTAGTTGATGTCGGGCGCGATGATGCGCGTGATCTGGTCGGCCGAATTGGTGTGCAGCCAGGTCGGGATGATCCCCAAGGTGGTCCCGCTTAAGGGATCGACGGCGGTGAGGGGCACCGGCAGCACCGGCCAGGTGGTCGGATTGAGCCAGTTGATCCGGTGCGAGGGCGGTCCGGATGCCGCCGCGTGCAGGCGCCGCACCGTGGCGCGGGCAGCGGCACGCGCCGCCGCCGGGCTCGGCGTCGCCGGTCCGGTGGCGGGCGGGCCGGCCTGTTGCGCGGCCCGCGCGGTGCTCGCGAGGCACACGGCGGCCGCGGCGATCACCGCCGCGCGCAGCCGCGCCGGATCGTTCCAAGCTCTACGAAGGTTCCTGGACAGCTGGATCATGCGTTATTCGGCAGTCGGCGCGCTCTGCACGGCCCTTGAGCGCCCCTGCGGGTGCAGAGAATCGAACCGGTCCCTCCGGTACATTGCCGGCTCGCGGCGCACGCGGGCGGATACGACGAGATGCAGGCGATGGGTCGATTATATCGATGTGCGGCGGATTGGGGCATGATCCTGCGCAGGACTCGATGTGGGCTGAGACCGTGATGCTTATCGCTGTCGCCGCGGCGGTGCCGCTCGCCATTTGGTTGTACCTGCTGCTGCTGCGCGGCCGTTTTTGGCTGCCGCGCGAGCTGCCGCCGCCCGCGCACGCGCCGCGCGCCGGCGTGGTCGCGGTCGTGCCGGCGCGCAACGAGGCGGGAACGATCGGCCGGGCGGTGGTATCGCTCCTCGCGCAGGAGCTGCCCGTGCCGTTGCGGGTCATCGTCGTGGACGACGGCAGCACCGATGGCACCGCGGCGGCGGCGCGCGCCGCCGCCGCCGCCGCCGGAGCGGCCGAGCGGTTGACGGTGTTGCCCGGTGCGCCGTTGGAACAGGGGTGGACCGGTAAACTCTGGGCCATGTCGCAAGGGGTCGCCGCGGCCGGACAGTTCCGCCCGGATTACCTGCTGTTCACCGATGCCGATATCGAGCACGATCGGCGCAATGTCGCCGCGCTTACCGCGCACGCCGAGGCGCACCGGCTCGATCTCACTTCGTTGATGGTGAGGCTGTCCACCGCCACGTTCGCCGAGCGCTGTCTGATCCCGGCGTTCGTCTTTTTCTTCTTCAAGCTCTACCCGCCGCGCCGGATCGCCTCGACGCGCTCGAAGGTGGCGGGCGCCGCCGGCGGCTGCATGCTCATCCGCCCGGCGGCGCTCGCGCGCGCCGGCGGGCTCGCCGCCATCCGCGGCCGGATCATCGACGACTGCGCGCTCGCCGCGGCCGTCAAGGGCAGCGGCGGCTCGCTCTGGCTCGGCCTGACGCGCACGACGCGCAGCCTGCGTGTCTACGGCTCCTTCGGCGAGATCGGCGCCATGATCTCGCGCACGGCGTTCAACCAGCTGCGCCATTCCTGGTGGCGCCTGGCGGCGGCGCTGCTCGGGCTGTTGGTCACGTACCTGGCGCCGCCGGCGCTCGCGTTCTCGCCGGCGCCGGCGATCGCGGGGTGCGCCGCCGCGGCCTGGGTGTTGATGACCTTGTGCTACCTGCCCATGGTGCGCTTCTACCGGCTCACGCCGCTCTATGCGCTGCTGCTGCCGGCGGTTGCGCTGTTTTATGCCGGCGCCACGCTGCACTCGGCGGTGCGCTACGCCCTCGGCAGGGGCGGGCAGTGGAAGGGCAGGGCGCAGGATGTGCGCGCCGCCGGCGGCGCCTGAGCGTGGACCTCGATCCCGGCCGCATCGACCTGTGGTGCGCATGCATTGATGACATCGATGCGGCCGGCCTGCTCGCGCGCTATCGATCGCTGCTCGATGCAGGGGAGGCGGCGCGCATGGCGCGCTTGCGCTTCGCCGGGGACCGGCGGCGCCACCTGGTGGCACGCGCGCTCGTGCGTACCGTGCTGTCGCGCTACGCGCCGGTGCAGCCGCGCGAGTGGGTATTCCGCACCGATGGCAACGGACGGCCGCGGATCGAAAATCCCACCCCCGGGCCGGGCATCGAATTCAACCTCGCGCACTGCGGCGAGCTGGTCGTGCTCGGCGTCGGCACCGGGCGCGCGGTCGGCGTCGATGTCGAGAACATCGCGCGCAACACCGACACGCACCGGCTGGAGCGCTATTTCGCTCCGTGCGAGCGCGCGGGGCTGCGCGCGCTGCCCGAGGCGCAGCGGCGGCGGCGGTTCTTCGAGCTCTGGACGCTGAAGGAGTCCTACCTGAAGGCGAGGGGCCTCGGCCTCAGGGTGGCGCTCGATGCGTTCGCGTTCGAGTTCTCGGGCGAGCGCGGCTTGCACTGGACGGTCGCGCCGCAGCTCGCCGATTCGCCGCACCGCTGGCGGTTCTGGCAGTTCAGCGCGCGCGCGGACCATGTCGTGGCGGTGTGTGCCGGGCAGGACGGGCCGCGCGCTGCGGAGCCGCGTCTGAGCGTGCGCGAGGTGGTGCCGCTCGCCTGGGACCGGGTGCTCGAGGTGAGCGTTATGCGCTCGACGGCCCGCGGAGCCGACGCGCAGTAGGGGGAAGAATTTCCGCGCCTCATCCGGCGCGGCGTCTCCTGCGAGAAGCGCTTGCCGGGGCGCTCCCGCAAAGGCCGCGGGGCCTCGGCGTGGGCTCCCTCGGCGCACGCACGCGGGCGGCGGGCGGTTTCAGCGGCGCAGGCGCGGCCTGTTGGTCGGGGCCCGGGGCAAGCCGCCCCGCGCGCGTGGCGCGGCCTTGCCGGCGCGGTGCGCGTGAGCGGTCGCCGCCGGCATCGCAGCGCGCAGCGCCCGATAGGGACTGCCGGCATGCCGGTCGGGCCACTGCGCGCTGTCGGCGAGATGGCGGCCGAGCAGGTAGAGTGTCTGGATATCCTCCAGGGTGCCGCCGAGGTGCCAGTGGGGATCGAACACGTCGTAGGGGGTGTGATAGCGGCGCATGAGGTAGCGGCGCAAGGCGGCCTCGCCGGCGGCGCGGCCGCCCTCGAGCAGGTCGAGGCCGGGACCGGCGAGCAGCGCCGGCACCCCCGCCCGGGCGAAGCTGTATTGATCGGAGCGGTAATACAGGCCGATCGGCTGCCCGGTGTCGGCCGAGGGCGTACGGTCCTGCACCGCGAGCACCCCTCGCAGGTCATCCTCGAGCTGCGACCGGCCGGCGCCGAACACCGTCATGTCGCGCGCCCGGCCGAGGATGGGCCAGTCATCGATGTTGATGTCGGCGACGGTCTTGTCGAGGGGGAAGACCGGGTGCGCGACATAATAGCGCGAGCCCGCCTGAGCGGCTTCCCCCAGTGTCGGCATGAGGAACAGGACGCTGCGCCGGGGGCGCCTGCCGTGCGCGAAGGCCTCGGCGATCTCAAGCAGAGCGGCCACGCCGCTTGCGTTGGCGATCGCGCCGTGGAAGATCTCGATGCGGCCGCGCGCGTTGCGCCTCATCCCGAGGCCGTCCCAGTGGGCGCTGTAGATCACCACCTGATCGGGATGCCGGCGGCCCTTGAGGAGCGCAAGCACGTTGTCGGACCAGCTGTAGCGGATCGAGCTGCGCAGGGTGATCGAGGCCGTCGCATCGAGCGCGACGGGCCGGAAGCTGCGATGGGCCGCCTCGGCCGCCAGTGTCTTCAGGCTGACGCCCGCCGCGCGGAACAGGCGCACGGCCGCGCGGCGGGTCAGCCACCCGGCGACGGCGAGCCGGGGGCCGGGGGCTGCGCTCGCCGGCAGGGCTTGCTGCACGCCGGTGCCGGCGTTGCGCACGGCGGTCCACGGAATGCCCGAGGCCGCGCTCGAGTAAATGATGAAGCAGGCTGCGGCGCCCCTGCGCGCGGCTTGCTCGTATTTGTACAATCGACGCCCGTAACGGCTCCCCGCGCGGCCGTTGAACCGGCGGGGGTCGCCGCCGGCCTGCGTGGGATCCTCGCTCAGCACGATGACCGTCTTGCCCTTGACGCTCACATGCCGATAGTCGTTCCATCGCCACTTTGGCGCGTCGATGCCGTAGCCCAGGAAGACGATGGGAGAGTCCTTCAGGATGACCAGCGGCCTGGCCTGCTGCGTGCCGGCCAACATGTCGGTGCCGTACGCGAAGCGCTGGCTGCCGTGGGGTAGATGGATGCGCAGGGGGACGGCGGTGTTCAGCAGCCGCGTCGCAACCATCGGCACGGCCTGCAGCCATGCGCCGCGGTCCCCGGGGGCGAGGCGCATGTGTCTGAGCTGCTCGAGCAGGTACTGGGTCGTCAGCACCTCGCCGCGGGTGCCGGGCTTGCGCCCCTCGAAGGCGGCGGAAGAGAGCACGTGGTCGAAGCGCAGGAAGGCCGCGCCGTTGATCCGCGGCGCCAGGGTCACCGCCATGGGCGGGGGCGCGGGCGGCGCGGGACGCGTCACCGCGGTCACGGCAGCCGGTTGTGCGGTGCGCCCGTGGCAGGCCGCCAGGGACAGGCTCGACAGGATGGACAGGATGAGCGGGACGCGGCGCATGCAGTCGTGGGGAGAGGCGGGTGCCGGGGGCGTCACGCCGGGGCGGTGCCGGACCGGGTCTTGGGCGGACCTGCAGTGGCTCACGCCGCGCGGCGCGCAAGCGGATGATAAGCGGATCGCCGCGGTGCGGGAGTTACGAATTCTTCATCGGGCCCGCGCCGCGCGGCGCGGGCCGACCGCCGAGAGGCAGCTGAATGGATCTGTTGATCGTGCGACACGCGATCGCCGCCCGGCGAGCTGCGCAGCGCTGGCCCGACGACCGTGAGCGCCCGCTCACGCCCGCAGGCGCGCAGCGCGCGCGCGAGGCCGCCCGGGGATTGAAGCGCATCGCAGACCCGCCGGCGCTCCTGTTGACGAGCCCTCTGCGCAGGGCGCGCCAAACGGCGGCTATTCTCTCGGCGTGCGCCGGCTGGCCCGCGGCGCTCGAGTGCGCGGCGCTCGCGCCCGAGGCGTCCCCCGAGGCGGCGCTCACAGCCCTCGAGGCCCGGCCGCAGGACCGGATTGCGGTCATCGGGCATCAGCCGCACCTCGGGCAGCTCATCGCCCGCTGCCTGCCCGGTGCGCTCGATCCGCAGGGGATCGAGCTGAAGAAGCTCGGCGTGGCGTTGCTCTCGTTCGAGGGCAGAGCGCGCCCGGGCGGGGCACGGCTGCGTTGGCTGCTCGCACCCATGGCCCTGCGAGCGATCCGCCGCTAGGGGTCCGCGCGCCTCGGCGCACGCACGCCCGTTCGGGGGATGGGCTTCGCCGGTGTGAGCGTATACCCTGGCCAGTGCGTGGCAGGAGATGCATCATGAAAGTCGGTTTCATCGGACTGGGACGAATGGGGGCGGGAATGGCGGCCAATCTCATCAAGGCCGGCCATGCGCTCACCGTGTACAACCGGACGGCCGAGAAGAGCAGGGCGCTCCTTGCGCAGGGCGCGACGGCCGCCGACAGCGTGGCCGCGGCCTGCCGTGCAGATGCGGTGGTCACGATGCTGGCCGATGACCCGGCGCTCGAGCAGGTGGTGTTCGAGCCGCAGGGCATGCTCGAGAGCCTGGCGGCCGGCGCTCTGCACGTCTCCTGCAGCACGGTGAGCGTTGAGCTCTCGGCGCGGCTCACCGAGCGCCACGCCGCCGCGGGCCAGCGTTATGTCGCGGCCCCGGTGTTCGGCCGCCCGGAGGTGGCGGCCGCCGGGGAGCTGTTCGTCGTCGCTGCCGGGGAGCCCGCGGCGCTCGAGGCCGCGACGCCGCTGTTCGAGGCGTTCGGACAGAGAACGTTCGTCGTCTCTCGGACGCCGAAGATCGCCAATCTCGTCAAGCTGAGCGGCAACTTCCTGATCGCTTCGGTCATCGAGTCGCTCGGGGAGGCGCTGGCGCTCGTGGAGAAAGCCGGCGTCGATGCGCATCAATACATCGAGCTGCTCACCGCGAGCCTGTTCGACAACCCCGTTTACCGCAACTACGGCATGCTCATGGCCGACGGCAAGTTCCAGCCGGCCGGCTTTGCCGCCCCCCTCGGCTACAAGGACATCCGCCTGGTGCTCGCCGCCGCGGAGGAGTTGCGCGTGCCGCTGCCCTTCGCCGCGGTGCTGCGCGAGCGGCTGCTCACATTGCTGGCCCGGGGCGGGGAGGCACTCGACTGGTCTGCCCTCGCCAGGCTTGCCGCCGCGGATGCCGGCATGCAGCGCGACTGAGCGCAGCTGGCGCGCCCGAACGTCTATCGATTACAATGGCGAGCATGAAGGCGAGGATTTGGGCCATGATTGCGCTGGTGCTCGGCGTGCTTGCGATCGCTTTCGCCTTTCACTTCGAGCTGAGCGCCCGCTCGCGCGCCTACAGCGAGCTGCGCGGGCTGCGCACCGAGACCACCACCGACCTCGATCACCATCGTATCAGCGCCTCACGTGCGGCCACACTCGAGAGCCGGCTCGGCCGGGCGCGACGGCGGATCGAGGAGGACAACGTGCTCGGCGCGCAGAAGCTCCTCGGCCGGGTCAAGGCGGAGCTGCGCTCCGGCACGCGCTCGGCCTGACTGCGCCCGGGCCCTCTACCCACGGCACGCGCGCGGACCTCGGTCCGGTTCCGCTCCGTACGGCGCAGCGGCCGAAGGCCGCGACGGCGGTAAAGCTGCCGATGCGAGCCTGGGCGATCGAGCTCGCGCAACGAGCCGACAGCTGCGCCGGGCGGGCACCTCGCCCTTGGCGCGCGCACGCCCCGCTCGAGGCCTCAGGCCGCTCCCGTCCCCGCCCATGCCTGCGTTATGAATCTGCATCACCTTGCGATCTTTTACACCATTGCCGAGACCGGCAGCATCTCCGCCTGCGCCGAGCGCATGCACATCTCGCAGCCGGCGATCTCCCGGCAGCTGAAGGAGTTCGAGCAGCGCATCGGCGTGGTGTTGTTCGAGCGCCTGCCGCGGGGCATGCGCCTGACGCAGGCCGGAGAAGTGCTGCGCGAGTATGCGGCCCGGCTGTTCGACATCGCGCGCATGGCCGAGGCGTCGGTGCGCGAGCTGGCCGATGCGCGCCGGGGCCGCCTGGCGATCGGCGCGAGCAACACGATCGGAACGTACATCCTGCCGGGCCTGCTCGCCCGCTTTCGCCACGCCCACCCCGCCGTCACCCTATCGATGTTCGTCGGCAATACGGAACAGGTCGTCCAGGGCGTGGCGGACCTGCGCTTCATGCTCGGCTTCATCGAGGGACCCTTGCACGTGCCGGAGCTGCGCGCCGATCGATTCCTCGAGGATGAGATCGTGGCGGTGGCGACGGCCGATCACCCGTTGAGCCGCAGGCGGGCGCTCACCCCGGCCGATCTTTGCGATCAGCCGCTGTTGATGCGCGAGCCGGGCTCGGGCACGCGGGAGCTGATCGAACGGCGCTTGCAGCGCCACGGCGTGCGCCCGGGCAGCATCGTGGAGTTGGGGAGCACCGAGGCGATCAAGCAGGCCGCGATCAACGGCGGAGGCATCGCCTGGCTGCCGCGCGTGTGCATGCCCGGCGAGCTCGCGGCGGGCGAGCTGGTGAGATTGCCCGTGAAGTCGCTC
>JAJZVF010000231.1 GCA_021845825.1 Pseudomonadota bacterium
TAGCCGACTTCCGCCAGGCTATCGATGGTGACCTCGACCAGCTGCCGGCGGCGCTGCTCCTCCGGCTCTTGCCGCTCCGGCGATACGTTCCGCAGTTCCCGACCGTTTGATTGCTTGTTCAATTCAAAGCTCCACGATTAGCGGTCGGATAACTCTATCGAACGTCCAAGATCCGCACATCATGCAAAAATATTTCTTTGTAAGCAATTACTTGCACGTTCCGCGAACCGCCTCTGGAGCATCAGTTAAATGCTCGTTCAAATCTCCGCGCACAATGATGCGGCGGCCGCACTTTGCCGTCAAGGCGAGTCACGGGCGGGCATCGAGGGGCTGGCGTCGGGCGGATCGCTGGGAAGGCGGTCATATCCCGGAGAACTCGGTGAGCGAGGGCTCGGTACCGGCTCCCGGTCGTGAGCGTCGTTGTCCTGGCGGGTCGCCGGCTCCCGAGGGGGTTGGGGCACACCGCCCCCGGGCGTGCCGGGCCCGCAGGCGCAGCCGCCGCGCGCCGGCGGACAGCGAGCGTCCCACCCGTCTCGGTCGACCCCGAGAATCGGCCGACCGCGGACCTTCCCCGCCCGCCGAGGGGGACGGTACGCGGTCGGGCGCGCGGATTCGGCAGGCCGGCTGTGCTCAGCGCCTCCTTGGCCGTTCGTGCCTTGCCGTCAAGCGCGCGCCGTCGTGCGCGGTCTCTTAGAAGTGATAACCCCATTCGATGCCGACCACCCGTGGCCGCAGCGGCGTCTGCGCCACGATGAACTGGTCCGTGCTGATGAACGTGGCGGCGTGCGAATCGGCCAGGTTGTCTCCGTAAAGGTGCACGTACCAGTCGTTCTTCGAGACTCCGAGCGAAGCCTCGTAGGTGGTATAGGCGGGCACCACGAAGCGCAGCCGTGCGGTGCTGACGGCGCTGCCCTGGGCAAGCGTCGGGTTGGCGCCGGCCTGTGTGAACGAGTGGTCAGTGTGGGTCGCGCCGAACTCTATGGACGGGTAATAACCGTTGATGGGCCGGAACTGATAGCGCACCCGCAGGTTGAACTCCATCGGCGGGGAGTCGGCGGTCGGGGAGCCGACCGGGCCGAAAGGATTGGTGACCGCGGTGCAGTCCGCGCCCGTGCTCGCGCAGACCTCGGTGATCGGCTTGCCGTAGTTGACGCTCGCCGGGTTGTTGTCGATCAGCGCGGGGGAGTTGACCTGCCGACTGCGATTCCACGAGGCCGCCCCCTGCAACGTGAGCCCGGGAGCGAGCCGTGCGATGAACGAGGTCTCGATTCCCTTGACGACGAAGTTCTGGCCATTCGTGTCATAGAAGATGTTGCCGACCAGGCCCGGGTCGAAAAACTCCACCTGCACATTGTTCCACCTCTCCTGATAGATCGCGCCGTCCCACTCCAGGTGGTGGTCGAGGAGCACCGTCTTCCAGCCGAACTCGTTGTTGGTGAGCGAGTCGGGACTGTAGGCTTTCGGCACCGCGTACTGATCGACTCCGTCGGGGCCCGGAGCGTGCAGCGTACCGCCGTTCTGGTTGAACCCGCCCGGACGGTAGCCCTGTGAGAAGGTGTAGTAGACCATCACGCTCGGCGTGATGTGCCAGCTCAGGTTCGCTCGGCTGCGCCAGCCGGTCTCGGTGTCGTGCAGGTTCTGCGCGTTCAGGTCGTACGAGTAGCCGCCGGCGACGTCGGCACAGCCGCCCGGGGGGGTGCCCGCCTGGAAGCAGCCGAAGCTGCTGGTGACGCTGCCGACGGAGGAGTTGGTAAAGCGGAAGTGACGGGTGCCGGCCGTCAGCGTCAGCACGTGCGGGATCAGGTCGTAGCTCGCCGAGAGGTAGAAGGCGAGCTGCTTCGTTTCGCGCATGGTGTCCTGGTAGAAGGAGCTGTTCGGCGTCTGCAGCCCGGGGTTCTGCACGGTGGTTCCCGGCACCGTGCCGATGGTGGCGAAGCAGCCGGAATTTCCGGGGCTGCCGGGGGCGGCATTGCTCGTGCAGGTGGGCACGGTGCGGTAGCGCCAGTCCGTCTGGTCGTAGAGCTTCAGATCATTGGCGTACACGCCGACGATGCCGCGCAGGCGCCAGGAGCTCGGGGTGCTCAGGCGGAACTCGTTCTGCAGGTTGGTATTGCGCTCCACCGAGAGCCAGGTGGAACTCGGGGAAAAACAGGTCGAGGTCAGGTTGTTGTTGTAGCCGGTGCCCGGTCCGTAGCACTGGTAGTAGTCGGCGTACACGCCGCGCGCGTAGTTGGTGTAATCGCCTGCCTGCTGGACGTTGCGGTCGAGGTAGCCGCCGGTGTAGACCGCTCGCAGCGGGCCGATCCTGCCGTGCACGGTCCAGGCGGTGTTCTCGAAGCGGTCCTTGTCGTAGGAAGGGTTGAACAGCGTCACATCGAGGGGTGGAAGCGACCGGCCGTCCGAGGAGGTCGGCTGGTCGTAGAACACCCCCTGCGCGTCCATGTTCTGGTACATCTGCGTGATGAGCACGTTCCAGTCGTGGTTGATCTTGTAGAGCGCCTCGACGCGTCCGCCCTGGAAGGTCACCGGGTTGATGGCGTTGCCGGTGACCGCGTAGTTGTTGATCGAGGGGCTGCCGGGCGGGACGCAGGCGCCCTCGCCGGCCGGGCTGCGATAGGGATTCGGCCGGCCGCCGTCGGGGCAGGAGCTGCTCAGCGGGACGAAGTAGTTGGCGTAGTGAATACCGACATCGCTGTCGCTGCGCGTGAACGTCGCGGGCACATTGTTGATGTATCCGCCGCGCCGGGCGTCGAAGATCACTGCGCGCACGGCCAGCTTGTTCTTGATCAACGGCAGGTTGAAAACGGCGGTGACGTTGGTGTTCGGGTCACCGTGGGCGGTGACGCTGTAGCCCGCCTTGACGTTGCCCTCGGTCTGGTCGAGCCGCGGCTTGTTGGTGATGTAGCGGATCACGCCCGCTTCGGCACCGGCGCCGAAGAGGGTCCCCTGCGGTCCCTCGAGCACCTCGATGCGGTTGATATCCGCGGCATAGACGTCGAGGTTGCGGTTCGGGAGCTGTACGGACTGGTTGTCGAGGTAGATGGCCACGTTGGGCCACAGGCCGGTCGAGCCGCTGCCCTGGCTTGCCTGTGAGCCGGCCGACAGCCCGCGCATGAATACCTCGTTCTGGCCGGGGCCGTTGTTCGCCACCGTGACGTTCGGCAGAAACTTGAGGTAGTCGCTGAACGTGGAGACGTTCAGCTCCGTCAGAGTGCGCGAGGTCAGCGCCTGCATGGCGATCGGCACATCCTGTATGTTCTGCCGGCGGCGCTGGGCGGTGACGATGATCTCCCGCAGGGCACCCATGCCGGCGGGCGCATTGGCCGGGGTGCTCGGGGTTGCCGCCGCCGGCGCCGCCGCTGCGGCGGACTGGGGCGCGGGGGTGGCGGCGAATGCGCCGAGAGACGCGCCGCTCAGAATGGCGGCCACCGCATAAGACACCTTCGACTTCATCGCCTGGACCCTCCC
>JAJZVF010000232.1 GCA_021845825.1 Pseudomonadota bacterium
CCGTTCCAGCTGCGTCCGCTCCACCGCTGGCAATTTGATCGCCAAGCCCTCGTTCGGCATGAACGAGATCATAGCAATGTCCCGAAATACTGTAAAGCCAAATGCGGGACACTACACTAGAGTCGGTATTGTTCAGGAGCTGCGAGCCTGCGCGGGCAGCCGAGCCCCGCTGCCTGAGCGCGCCATTCACGAATGATCCGCGCCCGTTGCGCCCGGCCGGCGGTCCCGGCGCGTACCGCTCAGCCGCCCGCGGCGCACCCGCCGCGGCTCGGCGGCTCCTGCTCGCCGCAGAGCATCTGCTCGAGCGCCTGCAGCACCGGCTGCACCGGCAGTGCGGCGAGGGCCCGTGCCGGCGTGGACACGATTCTTCCGGGACTGCCGTAGGGACCCCAGTGGGCGCTGCCGTTGCGGGCAAACATCACGACCACGGGCTTGCGCAAGGCCGAGGCAATGTGAGTCACGGAAGTGTCCGGAGTGAACACAAGATCGCAAGTAGCCACGAGGGCCATCATCTGCCGGATGTGTGCGGTTTGGGCGACTGACAGGCCGCAGGCCCGTGCGACCCTGCTCTTGAGGGGCTCGTCCGCGGGGGCCCCGAGCAGGACCATCGGCAGATCCGCAAAGCGCGCGCGCAGCCCGCGGATTGTTGCGATGAACCGCTCTTCGCTCCAGCAGCGCCAGGGCGCCCCCGCCGAGACATTGACGAGGAGCCGGCGCGGACGTCGGGCGCCGCGCGCCGCGGTCTTGCCTTCCACCAGGCGCCAGTAGGTCTCCGCTTCCGCGAGCTCGGCCGGCGTTAGAAAGAGTCTCGGCCGCCATGCGTCCCAGCCGACACCGCGATCGCTCGGCGCCCCCTGCTCGCGGGCGCTGCGCCGCTGCTCGCTCTCGCGCTGTGGTGCGCTGCACGCAGGATCGATGCCGAAGGCTTGCAGCAGGGCCGCGCTGTGGTCCACGTAGTGGGTCGCGCCCGGCACCTTGGGGACGGGCAGCGTGAGGGCGAAGTCGTTGCCGCGACCCGCGACACCGATCCGGTTGAGCGCGCCGCTCGCCCACATGATGAGCATGGACGTGAGGGACGCCCCGGTCACCATCGGATCGAGCACGGCGTCGTAACGGACCCGCCGCACCCGCGCCAGCACCGGCAGGAAGCTCCACGGCCGCGCCTTGTCGACGCGGTAGACCGTTCCTACGTCGGGATTGCCAGACAACACCGCGGCATTGCGCACCGACGCCAGCACATCGATGGTGACTGTCGGCTGGGCGAGCTTGATCGCATGGAAAATGCCCGTCACCAGCACCATGTCCCCGATGTGATCGTAGCGCAAGTAGAGAATGCGGTGCGGGCGCGCACCCCACTCGGGAGCCGGCCGGGGCGCCGACCGGGGCATGAGCCGTCGCAGCGCCGCGATCGTCAGGATCTTGAGCCGCCGCTCCAGGCCGCGGAACGGGTCGTGCCAGCGATGGCTCACCGTACGGCCTCGCAGGCGGCGGTGGGACAGGGTGATGTCAAGTCGTGGGGTATCCGCACACCGGTATCCTCGCGCTGCGCATCATAGTCCATGAAGACTCGGCGATCATTACGAGAGCCGCTCGAGAAGGCACTTGCACACCGGCGAAAGCGTCGGCGATCGTCCGGCGGATACCCGCAGGGCCCGAACCGGGGCTCGGCAATTCTGCGGCAGTCCGTAGCGTGCGGGAAGGCCCCGGCTACCAGATCAGGCGAGGCCGCGGCGGCGCGCCCGCTGCGAGCTGATGCGACTGGCGGCTCACGGGGGTGCGAAAGGCCGGCGGCTTGACGATCAGCACATCGCTGTCGAGCGCATCGAGCACCCGCTCGGCGGTGTGGCCGATCAGGGCGCGGCGCAGCCGCGAGCGGGACACCGCGCCCATCGCGACGATGTCGGCCTTCTGGGCGCTCGCATAGCGGGCCAGCGCTTCGGCGGCGTGGCCGTCCTCGATGTGCACCTGCTCACCGGCGAGCGCGTGCCGCGCGGCCAGCTCCCGAACGCCTTTTTCCACGCGCTCGAGATAGGCCCGATGGATTTCCTCATCGAGATATTCCGGCAGGTCGCGCAGCTCCGGATCCGTGCGGGCCGCTTCGTCCCACGGCGTGCGCGCGTAAAATACCTGCAACTTCCCCGACAGCGCCTTGCTCAAGAACGCGGCCGAGTCGAGGATGCGCTCATCGAGCGCGGCGGGCTTGTCGTGTGCGTGGCCAGGATCCACCGCGGCGAGGACGAGCGGCTGCAAATAGGGTCGATCGGTCTTCAGCAGCAGCAAAGGACACGGACAGGTCTCGATCAGTTTCCAGTCCGTGCTCGTCAGAAACAGCCGTTGCGCACGTCCTCGGTGGCCGGAGCCGGCAATGAGCAGGCTCGGCCGGTGCCGCAAGACCTGACGGACGATGCCCTCGTAGACCGGATAGTCCCAGCGGACGCTGGTTCGCACCTGCGCCCCGAGCGCCCGCAACCGCTCGGCGGCCTGCTCGAGTCCGCGCCGCGCATCGAGGACCAGCTGACGGATGTCCTCGGGGGCCTTGGCGGGCACAAACTGACCCGAGCGCAGGGTGTCGACGTTGGATGCGCAGTGGAAGAGCTCGAGCTGCGCGCCGAGTGCCGCGCTGATCCGCGCCACCTTGCCCGCCTCGTGCAGGTCGATTGCATGCGCCGAAGGGACGGCGAACATAACAGTGCTCCAACTCATTTCGTGCAGCTCCTCGGGACGGCCCGGCATCTTGTCATCCGAAGCGGACAGATGCGATTGTGTCCGTGCACGCGGCGCAAACCATCCGTATTGGTGCGTAGCGCGCCGCCGGCGCATTGCCCGCCGCCCGGGCGCAGGCCGATCGCGACGGCGCCGGTGAGCGGCCTCGGCCGTGGGGCTGCGCACGCCAGTCGAGCAAACCTCGGGCTCGAGCAGGCATAATGTCGGGGGCCGCAAGAAAGTCGTGCGACGCTCGGGGGGTATGGGCGGCCGATCCACTTGGCGCAGGGCGCAATTGGGAGCTGTGGCGATGCTCGACGGACAAACTCCTTTCCAGGTGGCCGGCAGGCTCGGGCTCGCCCTGGGAATGGCCGTCTTCATGGGCCTGGCCTTCGAGGGAATCTACAAGCAGGAAGCGCGCTCGAGCCCGGGCGGAATCCGCACCTTTCCCATGCTCACGATCCTCGGCGCCCTGCTGTACCTGCTCGATCCCCGCTCTCTCGTGCCGTATCTGGTCGGCCTGAGCGCGGTCGCCGTGTGGCTCTATGCGCACTTGCGGGTGGCCGGCGAGGCGGGGGTGCAGCGGCCCACCCTGATGGTGCCGACGGCGAATGTGCTCGCCTATGTCTTCGGGCCGGTGGCCCTCACCCAGCCGCCGTGGCTCATCGTGCTCGCCACCGTGGCGGCGGTGCTGTTCCTCGAGAGCCGTGAGGCGCTGCATCGGGTCGCGCAGCAGGTAGCTCGGGAGGAGATTTATACGCTCG
>JAJZVF010000037.1 GCA_021845825.1 Pseudomonadota bacterium
GCACGGCCCGCCCGGCGCCTGGGCGCCGGGGCACGGCCCAGCGGGCGCAGAGCCGTTCTCCAGCCCGCGGTAGCCGTGTAGGGTATCGCGTCAATCGCCTCGGCGATTGACGCCCATAGACGAGAGGAATGCGGAGAATGCTGAAGCGGCTGGGTCGCGGTCTGACGTTCATTGCCGGATCGGTGGTCGGCGGGCTGGCGCTGGCCTTCGTGATCGTGGCGCTGCACCCGAGCCTCATCCGCGGCCCGGGCGGCTCGCCGTCACCCGCGCACCCTGCCGTCGCGGCGCCGGCACCGGCCGAGCAACGCCGCGAACCGCCCATTGCGAGCTATGCGGCGGCGGTGAAGCGCGCGGCGCCGGCGGTGGTCAACATTTATACCGCCCGGGTCGTGACCGAGCAGGTCAATCCCTTTCCCTTCGGCCCCTTCGGAGAATTGTTCGGCAACGTGCTGCCCGAGTACCGTCAGCGCATCCAGCGCAGTCTCGGCTCGGGGGTGATCGTCGACAAACAGGGGCACATCGTCACGAACTACCACGTGATCGCCAACGCCGCCGCCATCCGCGTGCAGCTGGCCGACGGGCGCATCGCCGTACCGCGCATCGTCGGCGTCGACCCCGATACGGATCTGGCGGTGCTGCAGATCAATCTGCCGAATCTGCCGGTCATCCACTTCGGGCACTCCGGTCAGGTCCGGGTCGGCGATGTGGTGCTCGCCATCGGCAATCCCCTCGGCCTGTCGCAGACGGTCACCAACGGCATCGTCAGTGCTACGGGCCGCGCGGGGCTCGGCATCTCCACGTTCGAGGACTTCATTCAGACCGACGCGCCGATCAACTTCGGCAACTCCGGCGGCGCCCTGGTCAACTCCAACGGCGATCTGATCGGCATCAACACCGCGATCGTCGCCAAGAGCCTGGGGGTCACCGGCATCGGCTTCGCCATCCCGGTCGACATGGTGCGCGGCGTACTGCACGACATCATCAAATACGGCAAGGTGATCCGGGGCTGGATCGGCATCGTGCCGGAGGACATCACTGACAGCGAGGCCCGGCAGGCCGGGCTCGCCCACGGCGGGGTGGTGATCGCCAATCTCTACGCCGACAGCCCCGCCGAGCAGGCGGGACTGAAGCCCGGCGATCTGCTGCTCGCCATCGATCAGGCGCCGGTCAAATCGGCCAATGACGCCCGGGTGCGCATCGCCCGCATGAAGCCCGGCTCGACGGTCACGGTCCGGGTGCTGCGCGGCACGCAGGCGCTCACGCTGACCGTGCATGTCAAGCAACAGCCCGCGGGCTTGTGACGGATCCGCCCGTGACGGAAGATTCGCCGATCGGCGCTCACCTACCCACCGGATATTCGTGATGCAACCGCTACAGATCCGCAGATTCCCCTCCCGCGCCGAGCTCGACGCGGCGCTCGCCGACCGCTTGGCGCAAACCATCGGCGCCGCCGCTTCGGGCGCCGTGGCAATCATGCTCTCCGGCGGCCACACCCCCCTGCCCGCATACCGGCAGCTCGCCGAGCGCCTCACCCTGGCGCCGCGCGCCATCCCTGAGGCGCTTCACCTGCTCTACTCCGACGACCGCTACGTGCCGGCCGACTCCGAGGCCAGTAACTTCCACTCCACGCAGCCGTTGCTCGCGGCACTGCGGCTGCCCGAGGAGCGCGTGCTCAGGGTCCGGACCGAACTGCCGCTCGAGGAGGCCGCGCTGGATTACGAGCGCCGGCTGAGAGCGTTGCTCGGGCGCGGCGTGCAGATCGCGCTGGGTCTGCTCGGCCTCGGCGCGGACGGGCATACGGCCTCGCTCTTTCGCAGCGAGGATCTGCAGCGCGCCCGCGGGCGGATGGCGATCGCGGTGCAACGTCCGGACGGTCTCGCTGGTGTCAGCGTAACGCCGGAGTTTCTCTCCCACGTGGCCGAGCCGCTGTTCGTCGTGGCCGGCAGCGGCAAGCAGTCCGCGATCCAGGGCCTTGAGCGCCGCGACCCCGCCATCGTCGCGGTGCAGGCCGTACAGGGCTGCCCGCAGGTGCAGCTGTGGGTGGACCAGGCGGACGAACAGGGCCGCACCTGACGTTCCGGTCGGAATGAGCGGGTCGCGGAGCGCGCAGCTCGCCGCCTATGCCGCCGGGCAGAATGCGGCTGCGTGCTTTGAATCGCCTGCGGATCATACCTTCGCACGACCAGCGCCCGGCTGCCGGGTCGCAGCCTGTGCCCGGCGATCGACCGGCGACTGGAAATCATCCCGTCCCTAAGCGCACACTTGATGGTCTTGGATACCCTGAACAATCGCAGGAGATGCACATGGCTTTGACCCGACAGGTAGTCTCGACCCTGAACCCCGATGGCACGGATGTCATGGGACCCGCGGTCCTCGCCTTCCACTACCCCGACCAGAGCCTCGTTTCAGGCAGCCTGCTCACCGTCGAGGCCAATCATTTCGCCGTGCTCAAGTCCCGGGGCGCCGTGCTCGGGGTCTACGACACCGGGCAATATCCCATCCAGACGCCCGACAAGCCGCTGCTCGGCAGCTTCGTATCGGGATTCTTCGGCGGCCAGTCGCCGTGGCAGTACGAGGTGCTGTATGTCAACCGCGCAAAGCTCCTCGTCCGCAGCGCCGGGATCGCCACCTCGGCGGAGATGGCCGAAATGTCCTACCAGGTCGAGTACTACGTGCACGTGGACACCAAGGAAGATGCACTGAAGCTGATCACCCACATGCCCTTCGCCAAACATTTCATCGGTACCGATGAGGTGGCGGGCTACGCGGGCCCGGTGGTCGAGCAGGCGATCAATCAGGTGGTGCAGGTCACGCCCATGGAGAAGGTCAACGAGCACATCCACGACATCGTGGAGCTCGTCAAGGAGCACCTGTCCACTTTCCTCGGCGTATACGGCATCACCCTGAACGACGCCAAAGTGCTCATCCTCCCGAAGGACGAGCGCATGCGCGAGCTCATCTCGCTGCGCGCCTTCGGGCTCACCGAGATCGAGGCGGTTCGCTACTACGTCGCGCTCAAGATGGCCGAGAAAGGCCTGGTGTCGGCGCCGAACGCCGCCGTCGGGCAGCCGTACTTCATCGGCGGGGCGACCATGGGCACCTTCCCGATCGCCGGTGCGCTCGGCCCTACGGGCACAGGCGGGGTCCCTGCGCCCAAAGCCGGGCAATGAGGGAGCAAACCGCTCGCCAAGCCGCCTGCCGTAGCGGACCGCGCGACCCGGCGCCATTGGAGAAAACCGCATGGAGATGAAAACCGCTCCCAACCCCATCGAGGCGGCTGGCCCCACCAAACGGGTGTTGTCCAACCTCTTCTACGGCTGGGGCTACAACTTCTACCGCCGCGAGAACCAGCTGCGCGCGGACGATCTGCTGATCCGCGGCAAGCTGAGCGAGCTGCTCGGCGAATGCCGCGCCCACCTCGGGACGATCGAGGCCGGATTCCGGCACGAGCATCTGCCGCCCCCGTCGCGCGAGCATCCCTTCCCGGATCCGGCCGCCGTGGCGGCGGTGCAGGCTTTACAGAGCCGCCAGCGCGATATCGAGGCCCTCGAGACGGCCATCCGCACCGCGCCGGTGCCGGAGATGGACAGGATCTACCAGCGCCACCGCACCGAGCGCGATACGCTCGAGAAGCTCGTGGCCGTCGACGGCGACCTGGTATCGGCCGTCGTGGCACTTCGGGACGCTGTGCTGCGGCTCGACGGGGCGGCGGCCGCCGCCCAGGAAACGCAGCCGGTGAGGACGAGCGACATCCAGACGCTGTGGAGTCGCCGCGAGCAAATCCTATCCGCCCTGGGGGATTCCCCGTGAACGCCAGAGTCTCTCCGCTCTCGAACAGCAACCGGCGCGCCATAGCCGCCGGCGTGCTCATCCTTGTCGTACTGCTCGTCCTCGGCGGCGCGTTCGTACAGGTTGGACCGGGCGAGCGGGGCGTGCTCATGACCTTCGGCGCCGTCCATCCCGGCGTGCTCGAGCCGGGGTTGCACCTCAAGCTGCCGTTCATGCAGACGGTGGCGAAGATGAACGTGCAGGTGCAGAACTCGGAAGCCACGGAAAGCGCCGCCAGCCGGGATCTGCAGGACGTGTCCACGACGGTTGCCACGAACTGGCACATCCTGCCGGCTGACGCGGAGTGGGTGTATCAGCACATCGGCAGCGAGCGATCGCTCGTCTCGAAGGTCATCCAGCCGGCGATCAGCAATGCGGTCAAGGCGGTGACGGCGCATTACAACGCCGAGGACCTGATCGTGAAGCGCGACGAGGTGCGCGGCCAGATCGAGGCGCAGATCCGCGCCGCGCTCAAGCCTTTCCGGGTCGTGGTGGACGCGGTGAACATCACCGACTTCCATTTCAGCGCCCAGTACGCCGAGGCGATCGAGCAGAAGCAGGTCGCCCAGCAACGCGCCCTGGAGGCCGAGTACGAGCTCGATCGCGCCAAGGTGCAGGCGCAGCAGAAAATCGTCGAGGCAACCGCCCAATCCCAGGCGCAGAAGCTTCTGCAGAGGTCCCTGACACCGGAGATCATCCAGCAGCAGGCAATCGCCAAGTGGAACGGCCGTCTGCCGGAGGTGGTCGGCGGCAAGGGCGTGTTGCCCATGATCGGCAACCTGTCGGCGATCGCCCCCCGCCAGGGGTGAGAGCCGCGGCTCAGCTTCTCTCCACGTGCCCGCCGAAGCCGAGCCGCATGGCCGAGAGCACCTTGTCGGCGAATTCCCCGCTACCGCGCGATTCAAAACGCGCGTAGAGCGCGGCGCTCAACACATGCGCGGGCACGCCCATCTCGATGGCCGCCTGCACCGTCCAGCGCCCCTCGCCGCAATCCGCCGCGCGTCCGCCGAAGCCCGCGAGCATCGGATCCGCAGCCAAGGCCTTCGCCGTCAGATCGAGCAGCCGTGAGGAAATAATGCTGCCGTGGCGCCAGACCTCGGCGATCGCGGCGATGTCGAGCCGGTACTGGAAGAGGCGCGGGTGGGCGAGCGGCGCGGTTTCGGCGTCGGTCTCCCGTGCCCTCAAGCCGGCATCGGCGTGCTGCAGGACGCTCAGGCCCTCGGCGTACGCGGCCATCACGCCGTACTCGATCCCGTTGTGAACCATCTTCACGAAATGCCCGGCACCGCTCGCCCCGCAGTGCAGGTAGCCCATCGGCGCCGTGTCGTCCGCGACACGCCTGGCGCCGGCGGCCGGCATCCGCCCCCCCGGAGACAAGGTGGCGAATATCGGCTCCAGCGTGTCGAAAACCTCCTTGTCGCCGCCGACCATCAGGCAGTAGCCCTGCTCGAAGCCGAGCACGCCGCCGCTGGTGCCGACATCGAGATAACGGATGCCCGCGGGGCGCAGCTCCTCGGCGCGGCGGATGTCGTCGGAATAGTGGGAGTTGCCGCCGTCGATGAGCACATCGCCCTTGGCCAACAGCGGCCGCAGCTTGGCAATCACGGCATCGACGGCGACCGCCGGCACCATGATCCACAGCGCGCGCGGCGGCGTCAGCTTCGCGACCAGCTCCTCGGCGGAGGCCGCGCCCACCGCCCCGACGGCGGAAGCGGCCTGCACCGCCGCGCTTGATCTGTCGTAGGCGACGCATTCGTGACCGCCCTCGATCAGGCGCCGCAGCATGTAGGCGCCCATCCGCCCCAAGCCGATCATGCCGATACGCATACGCTACGTCTCCGTTTGCCGCCGCCGCGAGAGTGTGCGTCTCGAGGTCAGTTCGGTACCCGTTTGATCTGCGCGCCGAGCTGGGAGAGCTTCTCCTCGATGGCCTCGTAGCCCCGGTCGATATGATAGATCCGCTCGACCTCCGTGCGCCCCTGCGCCACGAGCCCCGCCAGCACCAGGCTCGCCGAGGCGCGCAGGTCCGTCGCCATGACCGGCGCGGCCTTGAGCCGCTGCACGCCGTGGATGATCGCCGTATTGCCCTCGAGGCGGATCTCGGCCCCAAGCCGGCGCATCTCCAGCATGTGCATGAAGCGGTTCTCGAAGATCGTCTCGATGATGGTGCCCACGCCCTCGGCCACGGTGTTGAGCGCGGCGAACTGCGCCTGCATGTCGGTCGGGAAAGCCGGGTACGGAGCGGTGCGCACATCGACCGCGCGCGGCCGCCGGCCGTGCATGTTCAACTCCACCCAGTTCTCACCGACACCGATCTCGGCGCCGGCCTCCTGCAGCTTCACGAGCACCGCATCGAGGTGATCGGGACGCGTATTCTTGATGCGCACGTGCCCGCCGGTGATGGCGCCGGCCACCAGATACGTGCCGCTTTCGATCCGGTCAGGCAACACTTCGTAGCTGGTGCCGCTCAGGCGCTCGACACCCTCGACCAGGATCTTGTCGGTGCCCGCGCCGCGGATCTTGGCCCCCATGGCGATCAGGAAATTGGCGAGGTCCACGACCTCGGGCTCCCGCGCGGCGTTTTCGATGACGGTCTCCCCCTGCGCCAGCGCCGCCGCCATCATCAGGTTCTCCGTGCCGGTCACGGTCACCGTGTCGAGCACCAGCCGCGCGCCGCGCAACCGGCCGGCACGCGCCCGGATATATCCGCCGTCGATGGTGATATCCGCCCCGAGCGCCTGCAGGCCGGCGACATGGATATTGACGGGGCGCGCGCCGATGGCGCAGCCGCCGGGCAAAGACACATCGGCCCGTCCGTAGCGGGCCACCAGCGGGCCCAACACCAGAATCGAGGCCCGCATGGTCTTGACCAGCTCGTAGGGGGCCGAAAAGTCGCGTACCGTCGTCGGATCGACCTCGATGCGCATGCGCTCATCGACCGTCACCGTCGCACCCATGCCGCCGAGCAACTCCACCGTCGTGGTGACATCCTTCAGGTGCGGGACGTTGGCGACGATCACCGGGCCATCGGCAAGCAGCGCGCCGGCCAGGATCGGCAGGGTGGCGTTCTTGGCGCCTGAAATGCGCACCTCGCCCTCGAGGGCCGTGCCCCCCTGGATCTGCAGCTTGTCCATCAGGCCGCGGCCTCGGCGGGCGTCAGAGCCTCGATGGACAGGGCGTGGATCTCGCGGCCCATTCGCTCGCCGAGGGCCCGGTACACCATCTGGTGGCGGGCGATGCTGCGCAGGCCTGCGAACTGCTCGGCCACGATGCGCGCGGTGAAATGCGTCCGGTCTTCCGACTGCACCCGGACTTCGGCTCCGGGCAGGCCGGCGCGGATCAGCCGCGCGACTTCCTCAGGATTCATGGGAGCATCTTAATCGACCGGGCAGATGCGCGCGCGCCGACCTTGCCGTGCGGCGGTTTCAAGGCGGCACGATCCGCAGCGGGCGCCACGGCATGCGTGGCCGGGCGGTGCCTCGCAGCACAGCCTCGTGCGATTTCGCCGAGCGGGCCGCCTGGTGCGTGCCGCACTGCGCGCGCGCCAGGCAGAAGCCGCGCGTTTCGCCCGCCGCCGCAGCGCAAGCGGGCGCGCTGCCGGGCGCCGGCGCGCCTTGACCAAGAGATCATGGCGAAATTGCTACAATCGGCCGCGTATGAGCACCGCCGCCCCCCTGTTTGCCGATCACGACCTGCTCGAGACCGCACGCCGCGCGCTGGCCATCGAGGCCCGCGCCGTCGAGGCCCTGCTCGATCGCCTGGACGGGCGCTTCGCGGCGGCCTGCCGGCTCTGCCTTCAATGCCAGGGCCGGGTGGTGGTGACCGGGATGGGTAAATCCGGCCACGTCGCGCGCAAGATCGCCGCGACGCTCGCCAGCACCGGCACTCCGGCGTTTTTCCTGCACCCCGCCGAGGCCGGTCATGGCGACATCGGCATGATCACGCGTGCGGACGTGGTGCTTGCGCTGTCCAATTCCGGGGAGACGCCCGAAGTCCTGCTGCTGCTGCCGCACCTGAAGCGTCTCGCCGTGCCGCTCATCGCCATGGTCGGCAAGCCCGAGTCCACCCTCGGCCGCGCCTCCTCGGCGGTCCTTGACGTCAGCGTTCCGGAGGAGGCCTGCACCCTCAACCTTGCGCCCACGGCGAGCACGACCGCCGCTTTGGCGATGGGCGATGCGCTGGCCGTGGCGGTGTTGGAAGCGCGCGGCTTCACCAAGCAGGACTTCGCGCGCTCGCACCCCGGGGGCGCGCTCGGCCGGCAGTTGCTGCTGCACGTGGCAGAGCTCATGCACACCGGCGCGGCCCTGCCGCGCGTCGGCCCGCACACGCGCCTCGGGGAAGGCCTGCTCGAGATGTCACGCAAAGGACTCGGCATGACCGTGATCGCGGACGAGGGCAACCGCATACTCGGGGTGTTCACCGACGGGGATCTGCGTCGAGCCCTCGACCGCCAGGTCGACGTGCACACTACGATCATGCGCGAGGTGATGACTGCTCCGTGCAAGACCATCGGGCCGCAGGAGCTGGCCGCGGAGGCGGTGCACTTGATGGAAATGCACCGGATCACCGCCCTGCCGGTGGCCGATGAGCGGGGCCGGCTGATCGGCGCGCTCCATGTACATGATCTTTTCCGCGCAGGTGTGATCTGAATCTGCGGCCGCTCCCGATGACTGCCGATACCGCCCGGATCCGCCTGCTGGTGCTCGACGTCGACGGGGTCCTGACCGATGGCCTGCTTTACTTCGGTCCGCGGGGCGAGGCGCTGAAAGTCTTTCACTCCCGCGATGGGGCGGGACTGAAGCAGCTGGCTGCGGCCGGCGTCACCGTGGCCGTCATCTCCGGGCGGCGCTCGGACATGACGAGCCGCCGCTGCCGGGAGCTGGGAGTGCGGCACGTCATGCAGGGCGTGCAAGACAAGCTGGCCGCCTTCCGGCGGCTGTGCGCGCGGCTCGACTTGACCGCCGCCGCGTGTGCATGCATCGGCGACGATACACCCGATGTACCGTTGATGCGCGAGGCGGGCTTGGCGTTCGCCGTGGCGGACGCTCACCCGCAAGCCCGCAGCGCCGCCCACGTGGTGACGACGTTGCCCGGCGGAAGAGGCGCCGTCCGCGAGGTATGCGACTACCTGCTCGCTGCGCGCCGCGGCGCCGAGTCCGCGTGATCTACCGGATTTTTGCCATTTTGACCGTGGCGGCCGTGATCATCGGCTCGCTGATGCTGGCGCGGCAGACCGCCGCGCCGCCGACCGCCACCGCGCGCCGGGCGGGCTCGCAAGAGGGATACTCGGCACGCGACGCCGAGCTCATCCAAACCGGTCCGGATGGACTGCCGCTCTATACCATCGATGCGGCCACCGTCCGCCAGCTGCCGGCCACCGGCCGGGTGCGCCTCAGCGAGGTGCGCATGAGCGTGCACAACGGCGCCGATCGGTGGACGGCCACCGCCGAGCGGGGCGAGATTCTGCGCGGCTCGAAGCGAATCGAGCTCCACGGCCACGTTCGGGTGTCGGCGTCCATCCACGGGTCTCACTCGCCGATCCGGATCGCCACCGACAGTCTATCCTTCAACAGTCGCGTCGACATCGTGAGCACGGCCGAGCCGGTGACGCTTACCTGGTCGGGCCAGCGCGTGACCGCCCGGGGTCTGGTCGCGAACTTGAAGGCCCACCGGCTGCGGTTAGTATCTTTGGTCCATGCCATCATCAGCCCACCTCGTTAGCGGCCTGGCGCTTGGCCTCGCTCTCGCCGGACTCGCGACCCCCGCCGCCGGCGCTGCCCCGCCTGCCCGCGCGCCTCAACCGCCGTCGCCGGCGGTACGTCACGGCGGCGGCGCACTCGCGTCGGCGCTGTCCGCAAAGCCTATTACGGTCAATGCCGCCTCGGTGGACGTGAACTACAGGACTCATACGGTGGTGTACCGGCAGGTCGTGATCTCCCAGGGAAATATCGTTGTGCGGGCCAACCGCGCCCGCACCACCATGGGGCGGAACCAGCGCAACAGCCGGTGGACGCTGCAAGGCAACGTGCACATCCACGCCCCGCCTCACGGCAGCTTGAGCGCGGACCGGGCGGTGGTCGACGTACTCGGCAGCCGCATCACACAGGCGACGGTCAGCGGCAACCCGGCGCAGTTCACACAGCGAAGCAAAGCCGGCAAGCCCGCTCAGGGACACGCCGACCGGATCGTCTACGACCTCGACAAAGGCACCGTACGACTGAGCGGCAATGCCTGGCTGTCGGACGGACGCAACCAGATGAGCGCGGCCGTGCTGACCTATAGCATGTTGAAAGACCGGATACAGGGGGGGGGGCCCGGCCACGTCGGGCGCGTGCACATCACCATCACGCCGCGGGCGCTGCCCTCGGGCAAGGAGGCGCTCAAGCGCAAGCCGCGACCTACCCGTCCCCCGGAGCCGCCCCGGCCCCACAGCCGGCACGGAGCCTCCGGTTGATGTCGCTCAAAGCTACGGGGCTCGAGAAGAGCTACCGCTCCCGCAAGGTGGTGCAAGGCCTCAGCCTGGAGGTCGGCAGCGGCGAGGTGGTGGGCCTGCTGGGCCCAAACGGTGCCGGCAAGACCACGGCCTTCTACATGATAGTGGGACTGGTAACCTGTGATGCTGGGAATATTCATCTCGGCGAACGCGATATCACGGCGTTGTCCATGCACCGCCGGGCTCAGCTCGGGCTGGGGTACCTGCCGCAGGAAGCCTCGGTATTCCGCCGGCTTTCGGTGGAAGACAATGTGATGGCCATCCTCGAGACGCGCCGCGATCTCGAGCGTGCGGCGCGTGAGCAACGCTTGGAAGAGCTGCTGGAGGAGCTACGCATCGGACACGTTCGCCGCAGCCTCGGTCTGTCACTCTCCGGCGGCGAGCGGCGCAGGGTGGAAATCGCCCGCGCACTCGCCGCCGAGCCCAAGTTCATGCTGCTCGATGAGCCCTTCGCGGGAGTCGATCCCCTCTCGGTGCTTGATATCCAGCGCATCATCCGCGAGCTCACGAGCCGGGGCATCGGCGTGCTCATCACCGACCACAATGTGCGTGAGACCATGGGGGTCTGCCAGAGGGCCTATATCGTCAACCAGGGAACCGTGATCGCCGCCGGGAACGCCGAAGAAATTCTTGCCAATCCCCATGTGCGTGAGGTGTACTTGGGCGAGTCGTTCCGGCTTTAGGAACGTGCGACAAACCTCATGGGCGGAAGCGGATCTCCCCGCTAGGATTCAGGAAGGCCACGGCCATCGAAGCCACTATGCTGAAACCCTCTCTGCAGCTCAAGCTGGGTCAGCAACTGACCATGACCCCGCAGCTGCAGCAGGCAATTCGGCTTCTGCAGCTGCCGGCGCTCGAGCTGCAGGCACACATCCGCGAGCTGCTCGAGACCAACGTGATGCTCGAGCCGGAGGAAGAGGAGAATCCGGGCGCGCTCGAGCCGGCAAGCCCCGAGGCGCCTGCGAGATCCGAGGAGCGTGCCGGCGTCGAGGTGGTGGAGGATGAGTGGGAGGGGCAGAGCTCAGGCCCCGCCGAGCCGTACTGGGGCGGCGATGAGGAGGACCGCCAGCAGGACTTCGCCGACGCCTCCGGTCAGTCCTTGCAGGAATACCTGCTTTGGCAGCTCGAGCTCGCCCGGCTCGACCCGCGCGAGCTGGCGATTGCGCGCGCAGTCGTGGATGCGATCAACGACGACGGCTATCTCACCGAGCCGCTGGAGGAAATCGCCGACACACTCAAGCCGGACCTGCAGTGCGATCCCATGGAGATCGAGGCGGTGCTCGGGCGCGTTCAGGCCCTGGACCCGCCGGGCATAGGCGCGCGCAGCATCGGCGAGTGCATCGAGCTGCAGCTGCGTCAGCTCGACCCCGCGACAGCCGGCCTCGCCACCGCCGTCGAGATCGCCCGCCACCATCTGCAGCGCCTGGCGGGCCGGGAGTTCACCGCCCTCAGGCGGGAGCTGCACGCAGCCGAGGAAGAGCTCGCCTGTGCGCTAGCGCTGGTGCGCTCCTGCCACCCGCGCCCGGGCGCCACGGTAAGCAACGAGGCGGCGGAATACGTGGTTCCCGATGTGTTCGTGCGCCGCACCGATCGCGGGTGGAGCGTGGAAATCAACTCGGCCACCCTGCCGCGCGTGCGCCTCAATCACAGCTACGTCAGCCTCCTCGGCCGCGGCGCCAGCCACGCGAGCCTGCGCACCCAGCTGCAGGAGGCCCGCTGGCTGCTGAAGAGCCTGGAGATCCGCCACGAGACACTGGTCAAGGTGGCCCGCTCCATCGTCGAGCGGCAGACGGAATTTCTCGAGCACGGCGAGGAATACATGCGCCCGATGATCCTCAAGGACATCGCCGAGGCGGTCGGCATGCACGAGTCGACCATCTCACGCGTGACCTCGGGCAAGTACATGCATACTCCCCGCGGAGTGTTCGAGCTGCGCTATTTCTTTTCCAGTCAGATCGAGGGCGCCGACGGCTCCGGCACCTCCTCCACGGCCATTCGCGCCAAGATCAGAAAGCTCCTGAAGGAGGAGAATCCCCTCACGCCCCTGAGCGACGGACGCATCGCGCAGCTGCTCTCCGCGGCAGGGATTCCGGTGGCGCGGCGCACCGTGGCCAAGTATCGCGAAGCGATGAGCATTCCCTCCTCGAGCGAGCGCAAGCGTTCGGGCGCGCCGCCGACATGAGGAGCCGAACGAGATGAACACCCGATAGACCAAACGATTGGAGGTAACTATGCAGCTCAATGTCACCGGTCACCACATCGAGGTCACCCCGGCCCTGCGCGGTTACCTAGAGAAGAAGCTAGAGCGCATCGAGCGGCATTTCGATCAGGTCATCGACGTGCACTGTGTGCTGACGGTACAAAAGCTGCGCCAGAAAGTCGAAGCAACGGTGCATGTGAGCGGCAATTCCATCCACGCCGATTCGATCGAGGAGGACATGTACGCCGCCATCGACCTGCTCGCCGACAAGCTGGACCGGTGCATCAAGAAGCACAAGGAGAAACTGACGGACCACCATGCGGTGGAGGGCAGAGCGGAAGTCAGGGCGCTGCGCGCCTGAGATCCGTGCCGCCGTGCACATCGTCGTCCTGAGCGGGCTGTCCGGCTCGGGCAAGAGCGTGGCGCTGCGCATGCTCGAGGACTTGAGCTATTACTGCATCGACAACATCCCGGCGGCCCTTCTCAAGCCCTTCATCGCCCACGCGGTGCGCAGCCCGGAGCGCACCTACGCGCGGGCGGCCGTCGGACTCGACGCGCGCAACACCGCCGCGGAGATCGCCACCGTGCCGCAGCTCATCGATGAGCTGCGGCGCAGCGGCCTCGACTGCCAGGTCATCTTCCTCACGGCCTCCGATGAGGTGCTGCTGCGCCGTTTCGCCGAGACGCGCCGCACTCATCCCATGAGCCGCCACAACCTCGACCTGCGCGAGGCGATGGCGATGGAGCGCCGGCTGCTCGAGCCCATGGTGCACGCGGCGAGCCTCGTCATCGACACCTCTCACCTCGGCGTACACGCGCTGCGGGACCTCGTACGCCAGCGGGTCGGCGAACCCGCCGCGCACCGGCTTTCCCTCACCTTCGAATCCTTCGGCTTCAAGCAGGGCATTCCCGGGGACGCGGATTTCGTATTCGACGCCCGCTCGCTCCCCAACCCCTACTGGGAACCGACGCTGCGCAATCTTACGGGACGGGACGACGAGGTGATCCGCTTCCTCGAAGGACACACCGGCGTGGCGCTGCTGATCGAGGACATCGCGGGCTTCATCCGCGCTCGCGTTCCGGAATATCTCGCGAGCAACCGCGGCTATCTCACGGTCGCCGTCGGCTGCACCGGCGGCCAACACCGCTCGGTATACATCGTCGAGCGGCTGGCGGCGCGCTTCGGACAGGAACACGCCAACGTCACGGTCAGGCACACCGGGCTCGGCGGTCCCTAGGGCTGAGCGGCCTGCGTGGCGTGCGCGCTCGCCTCGGCCTTCGCCGGGGCGCGTTCGGCCCCGAGGAACCTCAGCAGAGCGGTCTTCGCCGCCATTGCATCGCTGTAGCCGAGCTCGATCAGCTCGCGCGTGTAGGGCGCCTCGAAAATCAGATAGCTGGCGAGCTGGTGGCCCGAGGCGCCGTTGCGCCCGCCGATGACTCTGAGCAGCGCCCGCAATCCCTTGGGCATCGCGCGCATGTGCCGGGCTGCGATCGCGCTGAGGTCGGTGCTCGGAGCCATCATGAGGGCATCGATCTGTCGCGAGCCGTGCGCCGGCGCCGCCTGCACCAGGCGGTTGATGCGCTCGATGTGCTCCAGATCCGCATAGATCTGATCGGTGAACAAGGTGTCCAGCATGAAGCCGAAGACCTCCCCCGGGGTCGGCATGGAGGGCGTCACGTCCCTGCCCATGCCGGTATCCTGTCGGGAGCGTACACCGATGATCAGCAGGCGGTCCGCTCCCAGACGGATGGGCGGGCTGAGCGGCTCGAGGTGCGCCATCGAGCCGTCGCCGAAGTACTCGCCGTCAAGCCGGATCGGCGCAAACAGCAGCGGTATCGCCACGCTCGCCATGAGGTGATCGAGCGTGAGCTCCGTCCGCCGTCCGCAGTGCTGCATGCGCGTCCATTCCGCCAATTCGGCAACGCCGTCGAAGTAGGTGACCGACTGGCCCCAGGTGTAACTGGTCGCGCAGAGCGCGCAGGCGCGCAAGTGTCCCCGGGCGATGCTGCGACGGATCCCGCCGCAATCGATCTCGACCCCGAGCAGCGCTCGCAACGGGCTGTTATCGAGGAGCGATTGAGGGATGGAGAGCACGAGACCGCCTGAGAGCAGCGACACGCTCCATTGCAGTCCCGAGCGCAGCATGTGCGCTGCATCGACGTAAAAAACCTGTTCGGTGCGGAAACGGGACCACACCCGCTCCAGACCCGCGATCGCCTGCCGCCAGAAAGGGGCCTGCGCCGCCAGCACGCTCGCCGCCACTGCGCCGGCCGAGGTCCCGACGATCACCTGGAACGGATTGCGCCCGCGCGGCAGCAGCTCGGCGAGCGCCTTCAGCACCCCGACCTGGTAGGCCGCGCGCGCACCGCCCCCCGTCAGCACCAGTCCGATCACGGGCCGGCCCGCGGGATCCGTCACTTCGGCGGACGCGTCCATGGTCACCGCCCTGACGAGGCCGGCCGCCGCTCTGGGCCGGGCGCGCGCCTCAGGCGACCTCCAGGATCTGCAGGGAATTCGTTCCTCCCTGCACTCCCGACAGCTCGCCCTTGGTGAGGATGACCAGGTCCTTGCGCTCGACCAGCTTCAGCTCCAGCAGGCGCGTGAACAGCGTGTCATACAGCTCACCGGTGGACTTCGCGCGGGTGACGTCGAAAATGACCGGATAAACGCCCCTGAACAGGGTCACCCGCCTGCGCGTGGACTCGTGCCGCGTGAAGGCGTAGATCGGGATGTCGGAACGGATGCGCGACATCCACAGGGGTGTCGATCCAGACTCCGTCAGGGCGACGATCGCGCGCACTTTCATGTGGTTGGCCGCATACATGACGGCCATGGCGATCGCTTCCTCGGTATCGCGGAATTGCCCTTCCGTGCGATGAGGCTCATGGGAATGAGCGAGCTGGTATTTCTCGGCGCCCTCGATGACCTGGGCCATGGCTTCCACGGCCTTGACCGGATAGCGGCCGGCCGCCGTCTCCGCCGACAGCATCACGGCATCGGTGCCGTCCATCACCGCGTTGGCCACATCGCTGACTTCGGCGCGCGTGGGAATCGGATTCTGGATCATGGACTCCATCATCTGGGTGGCGGTGATCACCACCCGGTTTTTCATCCGAGTCTCATGAATGATGGTCTTCTGCAGGCCCGTGAGCTCCGCATAGCCCATCTCGACGCCCAGATCGCCGCGCGCCACCATCACGACGTCCGAGGCCTCGATGAGCCCCGGCAGATTGCTGATGGCCTCCTGCCGCTCGACCTTGGCGACGATGCGCGCATC
Organism: Pseudomonadota bacterium; assembly: GCA_021845825.1. Lineage (GTDB taxonomy): Bacteria > Pseudomonadota > Gammaproteobacteria > Steroidobacterales > Steroidobacteraceae > 13-2-20CM-66-19. The sequence goes on from JAJZVF010000037.1 coordinate 15,800, forward strand.
GCGGCCCGCGCGGCGGGCCAGCGTGCGCGCCTGCTCTATGTCATTGGCATCGCGCGCAAAGGAAACCGCGATGTAGTCGATGCTCTCCTCGACGGCGAAGCGGATGTCCTCCTTGTCCTTGTCGGACAAGGCCGGCGCGGAAATGCCGCCTCCCTGGCGATTGAGACCCTTGCGATCCGACAGCTCACCGCCCACGCGCACGTGCGTTTCGACGCGGGTACCGCTGACACGATCGACGTCGAGAACGATCTGCCCGTCGTTGAGCAACAGCGTGTCGCCCGGCGCCACATCCTTCGGCAGATTCTTGTAGGCGCAGCCGACCGCCTCGACGGTGCCAGCCTTGGCATCGAGCGCCGTATCGAGGGTAAACGGCCGTCCCTCCTCGAGCATCACCTTGCCGTCGCGGAAACCCTCGATGCGGATCTTCGGCCCCGCCAGGTCGAGCAGCACCCCGACGCAGCGGTTGGCCCGATGCGCGGCCTCGCGCACCATCGCCAGGCGGCGCCTGCGGTCCTCCAGCGTGCCGTGCGAGGCGTTGAGCCGCACCACGTCCAGTCCTGCCCGCATCATGTCAGTCAGGATGGCCACGTCATCGGTCGCCGGTCCCACAGTCGCCACGATCTTGGTTCTTCTCAGCATGTGGTCAACCGCTTGCGCGCTCCTCGAGAGCCGCCACGGCCGGCAGCTTCTTGCCTTCCACGAACTCGAGGAACGCACCGCCGCCCGTCGAAATGTAGGAGATGCCGTCCTCGACGCCGTACTTCTCGATGGCCGCCAGCGTGTCGCCGCCGCCGGCGAGCGAGAAAGCCTTGCTGCGCGCGATGGCGCGCGCGATGGCCTTGGTGCCCTCGCCGAACTGCTCGAACTCGAACACGCCCATCGGGCCGTTCCAGAGGATCGTACCGGCGCCCTGCAGCATCGCGCTCAAGCGGTCGGCCGTGTCGGGGCCGATGTCGAGGATCATCTCATCGGCGCCCACCTCGTGGATGGAGCGTACATCGGCATGCGCCGTGGCGGCGAACTCCTTGGCGACCACCACATCGGTCGGCAGCGGGATCTCTGCGCCGCGCGCCCGCGCCTGTTCCATGAGGCGGCGGGCCACCTCGATGAGATCCGCCTCGCAGAGCGACTTGCCGACCGGCACGCCGCCCGCGGCGAGAAAAGTGTTGGCGATGCCGCCGCCGACGATCAGCTTGTCGACCTTGGCAAGCAGCGACTCGAGCAGGGTCAGCTTCGTCGACACCTTGGAGCCGGCCACAATCGCCACCAGCGGCCGCGCGGGCTTCTCCAGCGCCCGCTCGAGCGCCTCCAGCTCCCCGACCAGCAGCGGGCCCGCGCAGGCCGTCCTGGCGAATTTCACCACCCCGTGGGTGCTCGCCTCGGCCCGGTGCGCGGTGCCGAAGGCATCCATGACGAACACGTCGCAGAGCGCGGCCATCTTGCGGGCGAGCTGCTCGTCGTCCTTTTTCTCGCCGGTGTTGAAGCGGACGTTCTCGCACAGTACCGCCGTGCCCGGCGCGCACTCGAGCCCCGCGAGCCAGTCGCGCCGCAGCGGCACCGGCTTGCCGAGCAGCTCCGAGAGCCGCGCGGCCACCGGCTGCAGCGACAATGTCTCGTCGTACCGGCCTTCCTTCGGCCGGCCGAGATGCGACAGGATGAACACCTGGGCGTGCTGGTCCATCGCGTAGCGGATGGTCGGCAGCGCGGCGCGGATGCGCGCGTCGCTGGTCACCACCCCGTCCTTTACCGGAACATTGAGATCTTCGCGGATGAGGACCCGCTTCCCGCGCAGGTCCGTATCCGTCATGCGCAGGACTTTCATGACGCCTTCGACCACGCGAGCGTCGTGTCGAGCATGCGGTTGGAGAATCCCCACTCGTTGTCGTACCACGCACATACCTTGACCAGCGTGCCGCCGATCACCTTGGTGAGCGTGGCGTCGAACACGGAAGAGCGGGCGTCGTGATTGAAGTCCATCGACACCAGCGGCGCGGTGTTGTAGCCCAAAATTCCCTTGAGCGGACCGTCGGCGGCGGCGCACATCACCTGGTGGATTTCTTCAACGGTGGTCGGACGGGCGGCGGTAATCGTCAGGTCGACCAGCGAGACATTGATGGTCGGCACACGCACCGAGAATCCGTCGAGACGGCCGTTGAGCTCGGGCAACACCAGCCCGACGGAGGCGGCCGCGCCGGTCTTGGTCGGGATCTGCGACTGGGTCGCCGAGCGGGCGCGGCGCAGATCTTTGTGGTAGACGTCGATCAGCACCTGGTCGTTGGTGTAGGAATGGATCGTGGTCATGATGCCGGCCGTGATGCCGACCGCATCATGCAGCACCTTGGCGACCGGCACCAGACAGTTGGTCGTGCACGAGGCGTTGGAGATGACCGTATGCCGGCCGGAGAGCGTCTGGTGGTTGACGCCGTAGACGATCGTGGCGTCCACATCCGCGCCGCCCGGAGCGGAGATGACCACCTTCTTCGCTCCGCCCGCGAGGTGCGCGGACGCCTTGGCCTTGCTGGTGAACAGCCCGGTGCACTCCAGCACGTACTGCACCCCGAGCTCGCCCCAAGGGAGCTTGGCGGGATCGCGCTCGGCAAGCACGCGGATTCGATCGCCATTGACGAGCAGCGAATCCCCATCCACCTTGACTTCGCCGGGGAAGCGGCCGTGGACGGTATCGTATTGCGTCAGATGCGCATTGGTTTTGGCGTCACCAAGATCGTTGAGGGCGACGATCTGGATTTCCCCTTTGTGCTTGCCCTCGTAAAGCGCGCGCAGCACGTTGCGACCGATGCGGCCGTAGCCGTTGATACCCACCTTGATTGCCATGACCCGTTTCCTCTTGGTTACTACGCGGCTGAAATCGCCGTTGACTACCCGGCTGAAATCGCCAAGGCGATTTCACCGATACCCTACCCTGCGACGGCCGCCGCGCGCCCTCCGGGATCCGCCCGTGCGGCGGCAGATGCCCCGGGGAACGGGCGGCCTTCGCGCTCTGTGCCGTATCGCCGGCGCGGCGCGCCGGGGAAAGCCCTGCTGTATCTATCAAGCGCCGGCGAGCAGCTCTTCGATCTCGCGCTGGATGCGCTCGGCGGTGAAGCCGAAATGAGCCATCACCTCGGGGCCCTTGCCGCTCGCCCCGAACCGGTCGAGCCCGATCACCCGACCCTCGCTGCCGACGT
>JAJZVF010000233.1 GCA_021845825.1 Pseudomonadota bacterium
GGAGTCCCATCGTCCACCTCAGATCCGGCGCAATCTGCCCGGGGCGGCTTGCGCGACAGAACAGAAAGATGGGCCGTTAGCTCAGCTGGTAGAGCAGGAGACTCTTAATCTCTTGGTCGTAGGTTCGATCCCTACACGGCCCACCAATTCAAAGACTTAAGAGCGCAGATGCCGGAGGCTCGTGCGGTGCTGCCTCACGATCATCAGCTTTTAGGTCGAGCTCAATCTTTGGCGCATGGATGATTGCTGTGAGCTGGGAGCGAATCAAGTACGAAGCGCAATGCCGTGCGTGCGGCCGCAAAGGCTCCGTGATTGAGGCTTCAGATGACTGGCCCGCTTCGAAACAACATGGGAAGGGTTCGATAACGAACCACCGGACGCAGCAGCCGTCAGCAGAAAACGGGCGGGTGAGCGCGACCTTACCCCCATTTGTCAGTGTGGAAACAAGAGCGTCTCGCGCGGCGCATACATTGGCGAGTGTGACAGGAAGGGGGAGCTGCTCCCTAAGTAAAAATCAGCGCTGAAATCTCTCGGCCGCTTCCCCGGAAGTCTCCGGATCGACCCGTCTGAATACCCGCCCACGACTCGTCCGCGCGGGGGTATGGGGAACAAATTCGGACCACGTATCACCAGCTGCGCCGGGCCACCCGCGAGAGAACCACCAGGCCATAGGCCATGATCAGCAGGCCGGCGGTCGACAATGCCACAAGGAGGCCCCTATGCAACGGGCCGGCCGGCGAGGCTGACAGATACAGCCACGTGCCGAGCACGCTCGGGATGTCGATCGTATAATGCGCAGCGATGCTCCAGCGCAGCCCGAAGCTCGCCCGCAGGTACGCGAGGCCGACGCCGAGCAGGAACTGCGGTAGGACCAGCACGAATCCCCACCAGACCAGGCGATTGACGTAGAGCGAGGTGTGCGCGGCACCGAAGAGGACGCAGGACGTCCAGAACACCCAACCGGCCCGGCGCAGGAAGAATTGCAGGACCGCATCGCGCCGATACCGATACAGCAGAAGACTGAGCGCGCCGGCCGGCAGGAACACCCAGAACGACTGGAAGTAGTGGGTGAAGACCGCAGCCGGGGCCATTGCGACGGACATCGGCGCGATCTGCGCCTCAATGAGCAAGTAGCCGTAGCCCAGAAAGAACGTGAGGCCGGTGAAGACGAATGCCGGAGCAGTCGAGAGAAACGCCCGAAACCCCAGCTCCTCGAGCGCCGGCGCGACCAGCATGATCGCGACCGCCGCCCAGGAGGGGTGGGTGAGGAATTGCGCACTCGCGGTGTGGGCCGGCACGGGCCAGTGGAAGGCATGCACCAGGATCTGATTGAGCGAGCCGGTGAGGTAGGCGAGCAATATCAGCAGACACATCCACCCGAGCCAGCGCCACACGGTGAGCCGGCCGGGGGGTGAAGGGGCAAATACCGGGTGGCGCAGAAAACTCAGCAGTGGTCGCAGGGCGGGAGCCGCGGCATCGCCCGCTCCCGGAGCGGCTCCGGCGGAACCTGCGCCGTTGAATTCAGGCCCGGTTGATTGTGGTTTGGGGTGCATGTAAGCTTTTGATTATAATGGAAATCACGGCTTGCCCGCAACCGGCACCCGCAGGCGGGCGCTGCAGTGCGGGAAGCGGCGCGCGGTGACACTGCGGCAGGCAGGATGCGCTCCATCTGACAGGCGATCCTGCCGTGCCGGAGGTCTTCCCCCATCCGGTTGTCGCCGCCGAGGCGGCCTTACCGGGACAATCCCATCTGTTCGGCAAGTCTCGCGAGCTGCGCGCTGTTTCTTGCGCCCAGCTTCTCGCGGATGGCCGATTGATGGTTGGCGATGGTTTTCTCCGAGAGGGCAAGTTTCTCGCTGATGCGCCTGATCGTCTCGCCCTGCACGAGAAGACGCAGCACCTCGAACTCGCGCGGCGTGAGAGCTTCGATGTGCGAGGTCCCCGGCTGCGCCGATCGCTCCAGGTTCGCCGCCACGTCCGCACTCATGCAGCTCTCGCCCCGGGAGACTGCATAGATGGCCCGTACCAGCACCTCGGGGGCGCTCGCCTTGCTGAGATATCCCAGGGCGCCGGCTGCCAACGCGCGGGATGCGTAGATCGCGTCGTCGTACATGCTGAACATCACGATGCGCAGGTGCGGTTGATCCTTGAGCATGCGGCGCGTCGCCTCTATGCCGCTGGTGCCCGGAAGCGCGATGTCCATCACGACCACCTCCGGAGCGAGCGTGAGCGCACACTCACAGGCCTGTGCCGCATTGGCCGCGTCCCCGACAACCTGGATGCCGGGCTCTCCCTCTAGGAGCCGGCGATAGCCTTCCCGTACGACGGCATGATCGTCGACCAGCAGAACCTTGATGGGGGTACTCATGAGACGTTCCGTGAGGCTGTCTGAATCGGGATGCGCGCCATCAGCTTAAACCCCCGGCCGGGGGAGGTCTGGATAGCAAGCTCGCCGCGCCGGGCGATGACCCGCTCGCGCATGCCGATCAGGCCGAGCCCCCGGCCCGCCAGGTTGGGATCGGTGCCGATCCCGTCATCCTCGACTGCCACGGTCACCGCGTCATCGAGCGGCTCGAGCGAGGCCGCGCGATCGAGACGGATACGCACGAGACGGGCGGCTGAGTGTTTTGCCACGTTGGTCAGCGCTTCCTGCACCAGGCGATATGCGGTAACTGCGAGGCCCTCCGGCAATGCCTTGAAATCTCCGGTGACAGACAGCCGCAGGACCACCGCGGGCAGGCGAGTGCGCCATGCCTGCACGCAGTGCTCCAATGCGGCCGCCAGGCCCAAGTCATCGAGGCCCGCCGGGCGCAGCTCGCGAATCAGGGTCGCCAGAGCGCCGTGCACGTGATCGCAGTTGTCCACGATGGCGCTCGCCCGTCCGTGCACCGCTTCCAGGTCCACCCGAGGATCGTCGCGGATCCCCACCGCATCGATCTTGATGACGTTCAGGTATTGTCCGAGCTCATCATGCAGCTCTCGTGCGAGTGCCTTGCGCTCGGCCTCCTGCAGCTCGACGTACTGCTGGGCGAGACGGCGATTATCGCGCAGGACCGCCGCCAGCCGCTCCTCGGCCGATTTCCTGCGAGCGATTTCACGCCGGGCTTCGTGGTATCGGCGCGTCGCGAACCAGCTCAGGGCCAAGCCCATCGCGAGCAACGCCATGGGCACCTCATCGAGCTGGTAGCGCTCGTAGGGGGCGGTGAGACGGCGCAGCATTTCCGTGACGTTGAAGATTCCGCACACCAACCACGTAGCGACGGTCAATACTGCGACAATGACCGCGTCACGCCGGCGCACCCTGCGCAGCGGATCTTTCAGGGGTGACGCACGGCGATGAAGGGAGCGCGGCTCGACCGCGACATCCGCGAGTGAGGCGGTGCTTGCGCCGGGTCCGGGATGGAGTCGAGCCCACATTGCGGAATGCTCCGGTTGTCTTCGAACTGCCG
>JAJZVF010000234.1 GCA_021845825.1 Pseudomonadota bacterium
CCAGGCATAGCGCATGATGGCACAAGTGCCCTGCTCGGCGCCCCAGCGGTAGCCGCGGGCGCGCGCCGGACCGCGGGTGAGCAGCACCTTGACGAGCGAGCGGGGGACCTCGGCCGCTACTTGCTCGATTCGACGGCGCAGGCTGTCGGTGCCGGGGTTGGGCAGGTGCAGCCGCTCGCAGCCGAGTGCGAGCCGCTCGAGGTGCAGGGCGAGCAGACGCGCACGAGCGTTGAGGCAGGCGATGGTCTCAAAGAGCCCCTCACCGTAATGCAGCCCCCGATCGAGCACCGAGATCCCTCCCTCGGGCTGACCCTCGAGCCACACCTGCGGCGCACTCACGCGCCCGGCTCCCCCGCCTGCGGCCGCGCGAGCGCTGCCAACAGGCCGCGTGCCTTGGCGCGCGTCTCGGCGAGTTCCCGCTCGGGATCAGAATCGGCCACGATGCCCGCTCCGGCGCGCAGCTCGAGCGTCCCGTCGTGCGTCCACAGAGTCCGGATCAGAATATTGAAATCGGCATCGCCATCCCGTCCGAGCCAGCCGAGTGCGCCGGTGAACGGACCCCGGCCGGCGCCCTCGAGCTCCGCGATGATCTGCATGCAGCGCACCTTCGGGCAGCCGGTGATGGTGCCGCCGGGAAACAGCGCCCGCAGCACGGCGATCGGCGTCAACCCCGCGGCGAGTTCCCCGGTGACGCTCGAGACGATGTGATGCACGTGCCGATAGGACTCGATGCTCATCAACTCTTCAACCCGCACCGTGCCGGCCCGGCAGACCCGGCCAAGGTCATTGCGCTCCAGATCGACGAGCATGACGTGCTCGGCGCGCTCCTTCGGATGCGAGACCAGGGCGTCGACTTCACGTGCGTGCTCCTCGGCACGACCGCTGCGTGGACGCGTGCCGGCAATCGGGCGCGTCTCGAGACGACCGCTCGTGATGCGCACCAGCCGCTCGGGCGAGGAACTCAAAATCGCTCCGCCGCCCCACTGCGCCCAGGCGGCAAACGGAGCCGGGTTGGCGGTGCGCAGCCGTTCGTACAGTCCTGCGAGCGAGGCGCCCGCCGGCAGCGGGGCGCGCCACAGACGCGAGAGATTGGCCTGATAGATCTGCCCCTCCCCGATGTAACGCTGGGCACGGCGCACGCGCTCGAGGTACGCCTCGGGTGCCTCCTCCTCGACCGCCTCGATCGGTAGCGGTGCGCTCGCAACAGGCGTCAGCGTCTCGGCCGCCTCGCGTGCCTCGGCGAGAATCCGCGGCACGCTCGCGGCCGCTTGCGGTTCGGCTACGAGCCGCAGCGTACCGGTATGCCGATCGTGCACCAACGCACACGGGCAGCGCAGCGCAAACGCCCGCCACGGAAATGCGGCCGGCGGCAGCCGCAGTCGCGGCTCGATCTCCTCGGCGAGCTCATAGCCGAGGTACACCGCCCAGCCGCCGCCAAACGCCGGTGCGCCGTGCGGGACGCGCTCGGCGAGCCACCAGCGCTCCAGGGTGTCGAGAAAGCCCGCCCCCGCGACGAGCAGCTGCGAGTCGAGCCCCTCGGCCGCGAGCCGTCCGCGCGCATCGAGCCACAGCGCCGCACTCGGCTCGGCCAGCAGCACGCTGAAGCGGCTGAGCGCACCGTCCGCGGCGCTGTCGAGCAGCAGCGGATAACGCCGCGGGTGACGCGCCGCGAGCGCGCGCAACACCTCAGGGGCCAGCTCGAGATCGCGCAGGATCAATGCGGGGTGCCGCAGCCGCTCAACCGGTGAAACGCTTGAAAATGACCGAACCGTTGGTCCCGCCGAAGCCGAAGGAGTTCGACAGCGCGATGTCGATGCGCATCGCACGGGCGACGTTCGGCACGAAATCGAGGTCGCACTCCGGGTCGGGATTCTCGTAGTTGATCGTCGGCGGGGCCACCTGATCACGCAGAGCGAGGATGCAGAAGATGGCCTCGACCACCCCGGCGGCGCCGAGCAGGTGACCGGTCATCGACTTGGTGGAGCTCACCGCGACCCGCCGGGCGTGATCGCCAAACGCGCGCTTGATCGCGATGGTTTCCGCCTTGTCGCCGGCGGGCGTCGAGGTCGCGTGCGCGTTGATGTACTGAATGTCCTCGGGGTTCAGCGCCGCATCCTTCAGTGCGTTGGCCATCGCGAGCCGCGCGCCCTCCCCGTCCTCGGGCGGCAGCGTGATGTGATACGCATCGCCGCTCATGCCAAAACCAACGAGCTCGGCGTAGATGCGTGCGCCGCGGGCGCGCGCATGCTCGAGCTCCTCCAGAATCACCGCACCGCCGCCGTCGCCCAACACGAAGCCATCGCGGTCGCGATCCCAGGGCCGACTCGCACGCTGCGGCTCCTCGTTGCGTCGCGAGAGTGCCTTGGCCTGCGCGAAGCTCGCCAGTCCGCACACCGTGGTCGCCATCTCCCCGCCGCCGGCGATCAGCACGTCCGCGTCGCCATACTGAATGGTGCGCATCGCCAGCCCGATCGCATGCGTCGAGGTGGTGCACGCAGTGACCACTCCGAGGTTCGGCCCGCGCAGGCCGAAGCGGATCGACAGATGCCCGGAGATCATGTTGATGATGCTCGCCGGGACGAAGAACGGGGAGATCTTGCGCGGATTACCGGTCTTGACGTACTCGGCGAACTCCCGCTCGATGGTGCCGAGGCCGCCGATGCCGGCCCCGCACACCGCCCCGCAACGCGTGACGTCGAGTTTGCTGAAGTCGATGCCCGCATCGGCCACCGCCTGCACGCCGGCGGCAACGCCGTAGTGCATGAAGTCGTCCATGCGGCGCAGTTCCTTCGCATCGAAGTACTGCTCGAGATCGAGGTCGCGCACCTCGCCGGCAAACCGTACCGGAAAGGCCGACACATCGAAGCGCTGCACCGGACCGATGCCGCTCTCACCCGCTAGGATGGTCTTCCAGGCCTTCTCGACCGTACTGCCGACGGGCGAGATGATGCCCAGACCCGTCACCACGACTCGACGTTTGCTCACACGTTACCCGTCTTGGCTCAAGTTGAAGCGTTCGCCCGCCGGGCGATCCCGCCGCGCCGACGGGATCCGACCGGCCGCGGCCCCTCAGGCCTTGGTGCGCCGCTCGTTGATGTAATCGATCGCCTGCTGAACCGTCGTGATCTTCTCGGCATCCTCGTCCGGAATCTCGATCTCGAACTCCTCTTCCAGCGCCATGACGAGCTCGACGGTATCGAGCGAATCGGCGCCGAGATCATCGACAAAGGAGGCGTCATTGGTCACCTGCTCCTGCTTGACGCCCAGCTGCTCGGCCACGATGGCTTTGACCTGCTGCTCAACGGTGCTCATTAGAAATGGATCCTTATGTCTGGGTGAATGGACTTTCAGATCCCTCGCCGGCCGAGGCGCGGTGGGGGCGCGGTATTTTAGGGGAACACCCCACGGCCCGCCACTCGCCGTTCAGGTTC
>JAJZVF010000235.1 GCA_021845825.1 Pseudomonadota bacterium
AGCCTACCTGCAGCACGTGATCGGCTCCCGCCTTGAGGGCCAGAGCGCGATCCGTCGCGCGCACGCCGTCGATGCGCACCGCGCCCTCCTCGATCTTGCGATTGGCCTCCGAGGTGCTGGCGGCGAGTCCCGCTGCCTTCAGCAGATTCGCCAGCCTCATCCCCGCGGCATCGACCGGCACCACCCTGGGCGGCAGATCCGCCGGCACCGCCCGCTCGCTCACCCGGGCGAGAAAATCGCGCTGCGCCGCGGCGGCGGCCTCTGACCCGTGGAAGCGAGCGGTGAGCTCGCTCGCCAGCTCGAGCTTGATATCCCGCGGGTTGCGCCCTTCGCTCACCGAGCGCCTGCGCGCGGCGATGTCCGCGAGCGGCCGGAAGGACAGCAGCTCGTAGTAGCGCCACATGAGCTCGTCCGAGATCGACATCACCTTGCCGAACATATCGCCCGGCGGCTCGGCGATGCCGATGTAGTTGCCGAGCGATTTCGACATCTTGTTGACCCCGTCGGTACCCTCGAGCAACGGCATGGTCAGCACGACCTGCGGCTCCTGGCCGTAGGCGCTTTGCAGCTGCCGCCCGACCAGCAGGTTGAACTTCTGATCGGTGCCGCCGAGCTCGACGTCCGCCTTGAGAGCCACGGAGTCGTAGCCCTGGGCGAGCGGATACAGAAATTCGTGCACGGCGATCGGCTGGCCGCTCTTGTAGCGCTTGGCGAAATCGTCCCGCTCGAGCATGCGCGCCACCGTGTAGTGGGCGGCGAGGCGCACGAGGTCGGCCGCGCCCATTGCGTCCAGCCAGCGTGAATTGAAGTCCACCCGGGTACGGTCGGGGTCGAGGATCTTGAACACTTGGGCTTCGTAGGTGCGCGCATTCGCCTGCACCTCCTCGGCGGTGAGCGGCGGACGGGTCTGGTTGCGCCCGGTGGGATCGCCGATGCGGCCGGTGAAATCGCCGATCAGAAAGATGACCTCGTGGCCAAAGCGCTGGAACTGGCGCATCTTGTTGAGCAGCACGGTGTGTCCGAGATGCAGATCCGGCGCCGTCGGGTCGAAGCCCGCCTTGACGCGCAGCGGTGCGCCGCGCCGGAGCTTGCGCGTCAAGTCCGCGGTGAGCAGCACTTCCTGGGCGCCGCGCTCGAGCTCGGCCAGCTGATCGGCCAGCTGATCGGCCGGTGGGCCGATCGATTCATCGATATTAGCCATGGTAGTGGGCACAACAGGGGTCGCGCGGCAGCAGGGCCGCGTGGAAAGTGTATGCGATACTTGCCGGACATGGATGCCGTCGACCTCAAATCTCCCCGGCTTTACATCAACCGCGAGCTGTCGTTCCTCGAGTTCAACCAGCGCGTACTCGCGCAAGCCTGCGACGAGGCGGTGCCGCTGCTCGAGCGCCTGCGGTTCCTGTGCATCTCCTCGGGCAATCTCGATGAGTTCTTCGAGATCCGGGTGGCCGGCCTGAAGCAGCTCCAGGAGCTCGGCTCCGGCCAGCTCGCCGCCGACGGCCTCTCGCTCGAGGAGCAGCTAGCGGCCATTCACGAGCGAGCGCTGCAGCTGGTCGCCGGGCAGTACCGCTGCCTCAACGAGATGCTGCTGCCGCAGCTGGCAGCCCGGGACATCCTGCTGCTGAGCCATGGCGAGTGGTCGGCGCAGGCGCACGACTGGCTGGAGCGCTACTTCGAGCACGAGGTCGAGCCGGTGCTGAGCCCGCTCGGCCTCGACCCCGCGCGCCCTTTCCCGCGCATCCAGAACAAAAGCCTGAACTTCATCGTGCGGCTCGAAGGGCAGGACGCCTTTGGCCGCGACAGTGAGCTCGCCATCGTACAGGCGCCGCGCTCGCTGCCGCGGGTCGTGCCGGTCCCCACAGAGGGCGCCGGGCGCACCCTGGTGCTGCTCACCGGGATCGTGCAGGCGTTCGTGCAGAGGTTGTTCCCCGGCATCCGGGTGGTCGGGTGCTATCAGTTCCGCCTTACCCGCAACAGCGATCTGTTCGTCGACGAGGAGGAGATCGACGACCTGCGCCGGGCGCTCGAGGGCGAGCTCGCGCACCGGCGCTATGGCGCCGCGGTACGCCTGGAGACCGGCAGCGACTGCCCGCCGGACATCGTACAGTTCCTGCAGCGCCAATTCGCGCTCGGGGAGCTCGATACCTATCACATGGCCGGCCCGGTCAACCTCAACCGCCTCTCGGCGGTCTACGACCTTGTGCAGCACCCGGACTTGAAGTATCCGCCGTTCACCCCCGGGGTACCGCGACGCCTCGCCGGCGGGGCGGACATCTTCGCCTGCGTGCGCCAGAAGGACATGCTGCTGCACCATCCGTACCAGAGCTTCACGCCGGTGATGGACTTCGTGCGCCAAGCCGCGGCCGACCCCAACGTGCTCGCGATCAAGCAGACGCTCTACCGTGCAGGCGATGATTCGCCCATCGTCGATGCGCTGGTTGCCGCGGCCAACGCCGGCAAGGACGTGACGGTCATCATCGAGCTGCGCGCGCGCTTCGATGAGGAGGCGAACATCGAGCTGTCCAACCGCTTGCAGGAAGCCGGCGCGCACGTCATGTACGGCGTGGTCGGCTACAAGACACACGCCAAGCTGGCCCTGGTGGTGCGGCGCGAGCCCGGCGGCATCCGGCGCTATTGCCACCTCGGCACCGGCAACTATCACCCGCGCACGGCCCGCCAGTACACCGACTACAGCTTGTTCACCTGCCGCGAGGAGGTCGGTCAGGACGTACACGAGCTGTTCCTCGAGCTCACCAGCCTCACGCGCACGCCCAAGCTCAACTGCCTCGTGCAATCCCCGTTTGGCATGCACGAGGCCATGCTCGCCAAGATAGAGCGCGAGATCGGGCATGCGCGCGCCGGCCGACGGGCCCGCATCATCGCCAAGATGAACGCGCTGGTCGAGCAGCGGGCCATCGAGGCGCTCTATCGCGCTTCACGCGCCGGCGTGAAGATTGATCTGATCGTGCGCGGGGTATGCGCGCTGCGGCCCGGTGTGCCTGGCGTGTCGGAAAACATCGAGGTGCGCTCGATCGTCGGCCGCTTCCTCGAGCACTCGCGCACGTTCTACTTCGAGAACGGGGGCGAGCCGGAGATCTTCTGCTCGAGCGCCGACTGGATGGAGCGCAATTTCTTTCACCGCGTCGAGGTGGCCTTTCCCATCGAGCGGCCCTCGCACCGCACACGGGTGCTCGAGAACCTCGAGCTCGCGCTGCGGGACAACTGCCAGGCATGGCGCTTGCTGCCCGACGGGCGCTACGCGAGGCTCTCGCCCGGCGAGAGCCCCAGGCTGTCCCTGCAGGCGGAGCTGCTCGCTCGCAACGCCGCCGGCTCGGTTTTCGGCTTCAGCGTTAGTCTGAATGATTAGTCAACAACGCTGACGCCGTGCGGCAA
>JAJZVF010000236.1 GCA_021845825.1 Pseudomonadota bacterium
GTGTTGCTCACGGCCGCCGAGTACGAGAAGCTCGCCGTGGAGGAGACAGGCTGATGGCTTTCGTTCCGCACACGCCCGAGGACGTCGAGTCGATGCTCGCGTCCATCGGTGTGGACGACATCGAGCGGCTGTTCGAGGAGATTCCCGCGGGGCTGCGCGTCGGCTCGCTCGAGCGGCTGCCGCCGGCGCTGACCGAGATGGAAATCGGCCGGCTGATGCTCGAGCGGGCGCGTCTCGACGGCCGGCCGCTGTGCTTCATCGGCGCGGGCGCCTATGAGCACCACATTCCCTCGGCCGTGTGGGCCATCGCTACGCGCGGGGAGTTCTACAGCGCCTACACGCCTTATCAGGCCGAAGCCAGCCAGGGCACCCTGCAGCTGCTCTACGAGTATCAGACCATGATGGCCGCCCTCACGGACATGGACGTCTCGAACGCGTCGCTGTACGACGGCGCGAGCGCCCTGGCGGAGGCCAGCCTGATGGCAGTGCGCGCCAATCGCCGCTCGCAGTCGCGACGCATCCTCGTGCCGGCGACCGTGCATCCGCATTACCGGCGCGCGGCGCACAGCATCGCCGGCAACCAGGGGCTGACGTTCGAGGAGCTGCCGTTCTGCCCGGAGCGCGGGTGCACGCCCCTCGACACGCTGGCTCGCTACGATGGGCAGGACATCACCGCCCTCGTCATCGCTCAGCCAAACGTATTCGGCCGGCTGGAGGACGTGGACACACTCACCGACTGGGCTCACGCACGCAACATCCTCGTCGTGGCCGTGGTCAATCCGATCTCGCTCGCGCTGCTTGCGCCGCCCGGCCAGTGGGGTGGCGAAGGTGCCGACATCGTCGTGGGCGAAGGCCAGCCGCTCGGCATCCCGCTCTCCTCGGGAGGGCCTTACTTCGGTTTCATGACGACCCGCATGGCCCACGTGCGGCAGATGCCCGGGCGCATCGTCGGACGGACCGTGGATAGCGCCGGACAACCAGGATTCACCCTGACCCTGCAGGCGCGTGAGCAGCACATCCGCCGCGCCAAGGCCACGTCCAATATCTGCACCAACCAGGGCCTGATGGTGACGGCCGCGACGATCTACCTGTCGCTCATGGGACCCCAGGGCCTTGCGCGTACGGCTGCGGCCTGTCACGCGCGCGCCGGCGAGCTGGTGGCGGCGCTCACCCGCGTGCCGGGCGTACGGCGCATGTTCCGGGGGCCGGTTTTCCACGAGGCGGTGATCGGCCTCGACCGGCCTGTGGCCGGTGTGCTCGAGCGGCTCGCCGCGCGCGGCATCCTGGGCGGCTGGGATCTCGCGGATGACTATCCGCAGCTCGGTCCCGCGCTGCTCGTGTGCGCCACCGAGACCAAGACCGCCGCCGATATCGAACGCTATGCCGCGGCGCTTGCCGAGTGTCTGCGCGAAGCGCGCGCCGCTTGAGAATCACCCATGAGCGATGAGCCCAGCGCTTTTTCGGTCCGCAAGCCCGCCCGCCAGAGCATGGAAAAGCTCATTTTCGAGTATTCCGTCCGCGGCCGCGGCGCCGAGGATCAGTGGCCGCGCGATCCCGGTCCCGATGCTCTGGCGGATCTGCCGCCGCAGCTGCGCCGCGAGCTCGCCCCGCTGCTGCCCGAAGTGAGCGAGCTGGAGACGGTCCGGCACTTCACACGACTCTCGCAGTTGAACTTTTCGATCGACACGCAGTTCTATCCGTTGGGCTCGTGCACGATGAAATACAACCCCAAGGCCTGCAACCAGTACGCCATGCTGCCGGAGTTTCTCTCGCGCCATCCGCTCGCTCCCGACTCGTGCGGCCAGGGGGTGCTCGAGTGCCTCTACGAGTTGCAGGAAATGCTGAAGGAGGTCACGGGCATGCAGGCCGTGGCGCTTTCCCCCATGGCGGGCGCCCAGGGCGAATACGCCGGCGTGGCCATGATCCGTGCCTACCACCGCTCGCGCGGTGATGCCGAGCGCAACGAGATCATCGTGCCGGAAGCGGCCCACGGCACCAATCCGGCGACTGCGACGATGTGCGGCTGCGTGGTGCGGGAAGTCCCGGCCAATGCCGAGGGCGACGTGGATCTTGCCGCCCTTGAAGCGGCGGTGGGCCCCAGGACCGCCGGCATCATGCTGACCAATCCGTCCACGCTCGGGGTGTTCGAGCGGCACATCGAGGCGGTGGCTCGGACAGTGCACGCCGCCGGCGGGCTGCTCTATTACGACGGTGCGAATCTCAACGCCATCCTGGGAAAGGTGCGTCCGGGGGATATGGGCTTCGACGTCATCCACCTCAACCTGCACAAGACATTCTCCACTCCTCACGGCGGCGGCGGACCGGGCGCAGGGCCCGTCGGGGTGAGCGAGCGGCTCGCGCCCTTCCTGCCCGTGCCTCTCGTCGGGCGCCGCGGCGAGCGTTACACGTGGCTTACCGAGCGGGACCGGCCGCAGTCGATCGGGAGGCTCTCGGCCTTCGGGGGCAATGTGGGCGTGCTGCTGCGCGCCTATGTCTACATGCGCATGCTGGGCCGCGATGGGCTCACGCGGGTGTCGGAGTGCGCCACCCTCAATGCCAATTACCTGCTTGCCAGACTCGCCCAGGCCGGATTCGAGCCGGCCTATCCGCAGCGGCGGGCGAGCCACGAGTTCATCATCACCTTGAGGCGCCAAGCCCGCGAGTTCGGGGTGAGCGCCATGGACTTTGCCAAGCGCCTGCTCGATCATGGCCAGCATGCTCCGACCACCTATTTTCCGTTGCTGGTGCCGGAATGTCTGCTGATCGAGCCGACGGAGACCGAGAGCAAAGCGGCGCTGGATGCCTTCGTGGCGGCCATGGAGCACATCCTGGCCGAGGCCGCGCAAGAACCCGAGCGCCTGCACAGCGCTCCGCATACCATGCCGGTACGGCGCCTGGACGATGTGCGGGCGGCCAAGCAACTGGATCTCAAGTGGAGTCCGGCGACATAGCCATCGATCGACACAAGCCCGCAGGCCCCACCCGGGTGCTGCGCGCCTTCGGCGCGAGCGTCCGGAGTTCGGCGGCGGCGCGGGCAAACGATTGCTTGTCGAGAGGTGCTTGAGAGGGGGCGCGATGCGATTGCTGCGACTGACCGTATGTGCTTTGACCCTGGCCGTGCTGGCGTCTTCGCCGGCCGCCGTCGCCCGCGTGCCCGCGAGGCAGGCACAGATGCGCCCGGGCTCGGAGCCGCCGCACGAGACCGCCGTCGCCGCCCACGTGGCGAAGCAGGTCGCGGCGCTCGAATCCAACCCGACCTGGGCTGCCACGCTCGCGCGCATCGCCAGCAGCGTCGTGTCGATCAAATTCAATCAAGACCGCGCCTTCGACACGGACTGGAACGAGACGGCGGAAGCGACGGGTTTCGTCGTCGA